>JAJZID010000010.1 GCA_021810705.1 Actinomycetes bacterium | reverse complement strand
CTCTACTGGAACTACGGGGACAGCGTGATCTCCGCCTACGCGCAGTACTGCGAGGCGTTCGAATGCTGGCGCACCGACCAGCTCGAGGACTTTGTGCGAGCGCTGACGAGACCGCGCGTGAGTTGATCTCGCTAGAGGGTGTTTCCCACAGCTTTGCGGTGCGCCGCGGCGGTGCGCGACTCGAGGTGCTGAGCGAGGTCTCGCTGCAGGTGGCGGGCGCGGAAACCGTCGCGGTGGTGGGACCGAGTGGCTGCGGCAAGACGACGCTGCTGGAGCTGATCTGTGGGCTTCAGCAGCCTGACACGGGCACGGTGCGCTGCGCGCCAGCCGCGCTCATGCCGCAGCGCGATCTGCTGCTGCCCTGGCTCTCGGCGCTTGACAACGCCTCGCTGGCGCTGCGCGTTCGGGGTGTCGGGCGCCACGGCGCCCGTGCCGCGGCCAGGCCCTGGTTCGAGCGACTCGGGCTCGACGGCTTCGAGCGCGCGCGGCCGCACGAGCTCTCAGGCGGCATGCGCCAGCGCGTGGCCTTCCTGCGCACGCTGCTCTCGGGACGGCCGGTGCTGGCGTTGGACGAGCCCTTCGCATCGCTCGACGCGATCACGCGCGCGGAGATGCAGCGCTGGCTGGCCCACGCCCTGGAGGAGGAACGGCGGACCGTCGTGCTGGTCACCCACGACGTGGAGGAGGCGGTCCTGCTGGCGGATCGCGTGCTCATGCTCTCACCGCGACCGGGGCGGCTGATCGCCGATGTGCAGGTGGCGTTGCCACGGCCACGCGTGCGCACCGACGCGGCGGTGGTCGCACTGCGTGCGAGCACGCTCGCGACGCTCGGGGTGAACGCTTGAGGCCCCGGGGCTCATGGCTGGCTCCGATCGCCACGGTGGTGCTTGTGCTCGGCGTCTGGGAGGCCTACGTCGACCTGGTCTCCATCAGCTCCCTGGTCCTCCCCGCCCCCCACGCGGTGCTGGCGGCGCTCTACACAGACCGCGCGACGCTGTGGCACGACCTCGAGCCAACCGCGGCTGAGATCCTGCTCGGCATCCTGCTGGCCGGCGCCTGCGCGCTCGCCAGCGCGGTGCTGCTGCATTTCTCCGGCCTGGCGCGCCGCGCGCTGTATCCACCGCTCGTGGCCACGCAGGCGATCCCAATCCCGATCCTCGCGCCGCTGCTCGTGACCTGGCTGGGCTTCGGGCTGCTGCCGAAGTTGATCGTGATCGGGCTGGTGTGCTTCTTCCCGATCGTGGTCACGACCATGTCGGGGCTCGCAGCGGTGGACCCGGACCTGGTGAAGCTGATGCGGACCCTTGGCGCCGGACGGGCGCAGACCTTCTGGCGAGTGGAGTTTCCGAGCGCGCTGCCTGGCGTGTTCGCCGGCGCGAAGCTGGCGGCGGTGCTGGCCGTGATCGCGGTCGTCCTCGCCGAGCAAGCGGGATCCAGCTCTGGACTCGGGTATCTGTTGACGGTGACAGTGGCCAACCTGGAGATGGCCGAGGCGTTTGCCACAGTGTTGGTTCTGGTCGCCTTCGCCATCATGCTGTTCACGCTGCTTGGCGTCGCGGAGCGGCGAGCGATGCCATGGATCCACGAACGCGGCAATACTCAAGCCAGATGAACGCGCACTCAAACCGCAAGCGCCTGCTGACCAGGATCGGTGTCGCCGTGCTCGTGACGCTCGGCGTCGCCGGCTGTGGCGAGATCAAGAACACCCTCACGCCGGCACCGCACTCCGCCAACCAGCTGACGGTCGCGCTGGCCGGCCGGCCCAATGCCCTCTACACCGGGCTCTACGAGGCGCTGGCGCTCGGCTACTTCAGGCAGACCGACATCGACGTGCACATCGTGGTCCCCACGCCCAAGCAGGATCCGCTCACGATGCTGCACAACAGCCAGGTGCTGCTGGCGTTCGCCTCTGAGGTCAACGTCTTCCTGCACCGCAACCGCAACCAGCCGGTGGCCGGGATTGCGGCGATCGTGCACGTCCCTCTGAACCAGATCAGGGTCAGAACACCGGCCTCCACCTCCTCGGGAGGCGTGGCACCGAGCAGCACCGGCACAACGACAGCCGCCTCGGCCAGTACCACCGCAAACACCAAGCGAGCCAGGCGGGGCGGCGCACGCGAGCGGGCGACGATCACCACACTGAGCGAGCCGGACGCGCGTTTCTGGCCGGCGAAGCTGCGGCGGCTGCTTGCGGTGCCCGGCTATCCAACCTACGACGGGCTGGTGCTGGTCGCCCGCGGGGAGACGATCAGCGGCTACCCCGGCCTGGTCAGCCGCTTCGCGCAGGCACTGGCGCGCGGCTACCGCGCAGTCCAGGCTGACCCGGCGCAGGCGATCACGACGCTCATCAATGCGGTCCCCTCACTGGCGGTGCGGGCGCCGTTCGAGCGCGCCATGCTGAGCGCGACGCTGCCGAAGATGTTCCCCACCGGGCTTCCTGTGTGGGGCTATCAACGCGAGGCCGAGTGGAACACGTTTGGCGACTGGCTGAACCGCAACGGCTTCCTGACCGACCCCAACGCCCTGCTCGAGCTGGGCCAAGCCTCGACCAACCAGGACCTGGCGGGGCTCGGGATCTAGCTTCAGCGCCCTGAGCGCCGATGGGGGCGCGCGGGCCAGGCGGTCGCCCAAACCGAGGTCAGCCGCCGGCGTGCAGGGCGTAGCTGGCCGCAAGTCCCTGCCAGCGCCCAAAGCGCTCAAACAGCGTGCGCACCTGTCCCTCCTCCGCGCGCGCGCCGGGGTCGCCGCCCGAGAGCCAGCGCCCAGCGAACTTCAGCAGACCGAGGTCGCCGGCGGGGATGCGGTCGAGCCTGCCCTGGCCTGTGAGTGCCAGCACCTCGAGTGTCCACGGACCAACGCCGGCGATCGCCCCGAGCCGCCGCCAGCCGGACTCCTGTTCGGCTTCATCGGCGCTCTCCAGGTCGACGCGGTGACTAGCGACCTCGCGGGCGATCCTGATCAACGTCAGGGCACGAGCCGGCGCCAGGTCCAGTGAGGCCAGTCTCGCCGGCGCCTGCGCGGCGAGCACCGGGGCGCTCGGCGAGTCGCGCAGGCCGCTCACGCTGTCACGGCGCCCGAGCGCTGCGACCAGCCGCCGTTGAATGGCCGCGGCCCGCTCATACTCGATCAGCTGCTCGGTGACGGCCCACGCCAGCGCCTCAAAGGGGTCTGGGCGGCCGGGCGGGCGCAGCGCCGGGTTGGCGCGCATAGCGGCGCCAATCATCGGGTCGCGCGCGAAGCGCCGGTGAAACTCTCGCAGGTCCAGATCCACGCCCAGGGCGCGTCGCATCCGCACGATCGCTCGCGCCGCCGGCTCACGGCCGGCGGCGCGAGCGCCAATCAGCACGTGACCACTGGACAGCTGCGCCGCCCTGAGATGAACCGGCACCTGCGCGTCGTCCAGCCGCTCGTGCACAAGCCGGTGCAGGACACCGCCACGCACCTCAGTCAAGCCGTCCATGCCGCTGCGGCGCGTCAGCCTGAACGGCCACGGAGGCCGGACCTCGACGCGCACGTCACAGAGCGTCGCGCTCACGCCACGCGGCGAACCGAGACCACAAACATCCGAGTCTCGCCGGGCAGCTGGCGCTCGGCAGCGGGCCCAAGCAGCGGGCGCTCGGACCGCGGCTGTCCGTAACGGCGCAGCAGCGCGACCGTCGCTGCCCCCGCCAGAAAGCCGCCGGCGACCAGCGCCGCCGTCTGTACCGCGATCGCGGCGTCGTGCAGCGGCAGACGTCCGCTGCTCATGTTCTCGAGATCCCTGGGCCGTTGCTCCTCAAGCCAAGCGCCGGGCTCCGGCACGAGCTCACCTTCAAACACCTCGGCTTCTTCAATCGGCACCTGTGACATGGCTTGCAGCGGATGGTGACAGCATCGTCGGCGCTGTCAACGTTACGCTCTGCGCGATGACTGCGATCGATGTCTTTGCCAAAGCCCGCGAGTTTGAGCGCATCGAGCAGCTCAATGCGGCACGCCAGATCGGTGCGCTTCCGTACTTCCACGTGTTGGACGGGCCCACGCTGCCGGTCGTTGAGATGGAGGGCCAGCGACGGATCATGCTCGGCTCCAACAACTACCTGGGGCTGACCGGCGATGAGCGGGTCAAGCAGGGTGCGCGTGACGCGCTCGATCGCTACGGCACCGGCCTGACCGGCTCCCGGCTCCTGAACGGGACCACCGAGCTGCACGTCGAACTCGAGCAGGAGTTGGCCGAATGGTTTGGTACCGAGCAGGCGCTGGTCTTCACCACCGGCGCGCAGGCCAACCTGGGGGCACTGGGGACGATCCTGGACGCCCACGACACGGTGATCGCCGACTCCGGCGATCACGCCTCGATCCTCGATGGCTGCCTGCTGTCGCAGGCAAAGCTGCGGCCATTTCGCCACAACCGCCTCGACCTGCTCGAGAAGCGCCTGCAGGCTGCCGAACAGGATGGTGGCGGCATCCTCGTGGTCGTGGACGGGGTGTACTCGATGGAGGGGGACCTGGCGCCTCTGCCCGAAATCGTGGCCTTGGTCAAGGCACACGGAGCGCGGCTGATGGTCGATGAGGCGCATGGCTTCGGCGTGCTTGGCGCGCGCGGCGCCGGTGCCTGCGAGCTCTTCGGCGTGGAGGCCGATGTCGACCTGCGCATGGCCACGTTCTCAAAATCGCTCGCCTCCTGCGGCGGCGTGATCGCCGGATCAGCCGAGGTGATCGATTACCTGCGGATCGCCGCACGCCAGTTCCTGTTCACCGCATCGGCGGTGCCGGCGGCTGTCGGCGCGACGCTCGCCGCCGTCAGGATCTGCCGCTCCGAGGAGGGTCGCGAGCTCTTTGCGAGGGTGCTCGCCAACGCCGCCTACCTGCGCCGAGGACTCGCGGAGCTTGGCTTCTGGGTGCTCGAACCGGAGCCCCGCCCCGACGGCCCCGAGCTGATCACCCCGATCGTCCCGGTGGTTGTCGGAGACGACTGGAAGGCCGTATTTCTCTGGAAGGCGCTCTATGAGGCCGGGGTTTTCGTCAACGTGGCGATCCATCCTGCCGTGCCGCCTGCCGGGGCGCTGCTGCGCACGAGTGTGATGGCGACCCATGACCAGGCCGTGCTGGATGAGGCGATCGCAATCTTCGCTGCCGCCAAGCGCGACTTTGAGGCCGAGCACGGCCCGCTGCCCAACGGCCGCGATTAGGAATTTCACGCTCTAAGCACACGGATCGCGATTTGTGACCTTGCTGTTACCGGCTCGCTCGCGCTAGCTTGACGTCTGGTTGTAGAGGGGGTCACTTGCCGGGACCCACTAGCTCGAGGCCGAGGGGTGGCAGCGAGCGTGCGTCGCGTCGTCTGAAAACTTTGAATTCACGCACCCGATCCGGGTGCGGCGTGAGCGTGCCCTGTGCGGGCCGGAAGGAGCAGATCAGCATGAAGATGAGGGTTCAGCGATGACCGACACGCTTGAAATGCGCACGGACCCGCAGCGCCTCCGCGCGCTGGAGCACGCCAACACGATCCGCCTGGCGCGCGCTGAGCTCAAGCGCCGCATCGCGGCCGGCGGCGTGTCAGCTGCCGATGTGATCCTCGACTGTCCCGAGGCGGCTGCGCGCTGGACGGTCGCCGAGCTGCTGCTCTCACAGCCCCGCTGGGGCAACACGCGCGCACGCAAGTTCCTCGAGCGCAACGGCGTCTCCGAGATCAAGCCGATCGGCTCGCTGACCGAGCGTCAGCGGCGCCTGCTGGCCGAGCAGCTCAGCAAACGGCCACCGGCCGCCCCCACGCCCATCGCAGACCCCTCGGAGCGTGACGAGCAGACCGCCGCACGCCCGGCCGGCGCCGCGCGGAGCCTCGTCTGCGCGTAGCGACCGCCGCAACGCGCAGCTCAGTGACCGCTCATCTCGAGCTGCCAGAACGTTGTCGCGCCGGCGGGCAGGCCATGGCCTGCACGGGTCGCATGCTCGGTGACGATCAGCGTGTGTCCGTCCACAGCAAGGCCCTGCAAGCCCTGCGGGGCGAGGTTCGCCGGCGGCGCGGCGCGGACATGCACGCGGCGCCAGACGCGCCCGTGCGCTGACCACCACAACGCAGTATTGGAGCTGTCGTAAAGGATCAGTCCGCCGTCTGCCGCGAAGATCTGGGGAAAGCTCGCCGGCGCGTAACGCAAACCACCCGCAAGCGGCAGGCCGCCGTAAACTTTTGCGCGCCGCCAGCTGCGACCGTTGCCCGAGTACCAGATCTGCGCGCGAGCCGTGGGCTGGGTCGGCCCGGGCGTAGCCAGCAGCACCATCGCGCGGCCGGCGAGCACCAGGCCCTGGCTCGCGGCAGCCAGCAGGTTGCGCGGAAAGTGCAACCTGCCCGCGATGTGCCAGCGTAGACCGCTCGCCGAGCGCAGAAGTGCGCCGGCCGAGCCACCGCGATCGAGCTCCCCGATAGCCGCAAAGCCACTGCTGGCCGGCTCGAAGTAGGCGAGCCCATAGCCCGACGGCAGCTTTGCGGGCGCCAGGCGCAGCTCGCTGCTCGCGCTCCAGACGAGGTCCGCCCGCCTATCCCGTGGGGCCAGCGAGATGCCATCGCCGGCCAGCACCACGCGGCGCCCGCCGTCAGCGGTGGCACCCGTCAGGCCGCCGCCGGCAAGCACGTGGGGGAGCTTCACCGCCCGCCAGCGGCTGCCGTTGGTCGAGCGCCAGAGAGCGCTGAACTGATCGGAGTCGGCCAGCAGCAGAGCGCCGCTCATCGGCTGGAGCCACTCGCCCTGGCCGCTGCCCAGCGACGGCGCGGCGTAGACCGCCTGCCAGCGCCCAAGCCGTGGCCGCGCGGCGGCGCCTTCGGCGGCGTCGCGCTTCCTCAAAGAGGACCTCTGGGCCCCGGGGTTCGGCAGTTTCGGATTCGCTCACGTCGACCGTCATCGCCCCAACCCTGACATGTCCGCTATGAAGCTAGCTCCGCTAGCGCCAATTTTGCCGCTCGCCACTGCCAGGCCGCCATGCCCCCGAACTTTCGTACTTCGGTGTCCATTCTGCGAACTGGAGTACGAAAGTTCGGGAGCCGGCGAGCCGATAGACTCACCCGGCCGTCAACTGAGAGGAGCTCAAGCTTGCACCGGACATCGCGCGACCGGCACCGTAGGGCGACGGTCGCAGTCGGACTGGCCACCTGCACCGCGACAGTCGCGCTGGCGACCGTCGCGCTGGCGGCCGTCCCCGCAGCGGCGACGGCCAGTGCAGGCTTCAACACGAGCCTCGCACGCCTGGCGAGCCTCACCAACTACCGCTTCGCGAACATCGCGACCAACGACGGCTACAAGTTTGAGATCAGCGGCCTGGTGCACGGCCCGCGCGACTGGCAGACCAACGCGACGGAGCCGCTGAAGGAGTCGACCTACGACGTCAACGGCCGCGGCTACTCGCTGGCGCTCGGTCACGTCATCCCGGTCACGTTCAAGACACCCGAGGGCCTGACACACCTGGACGGCGAGTACACCGCCGCGCGCGGCCTGGTCGGCTTCACGCACGTCGCGGGGATGCGGATCAGCAACAGGGGGTCCTGCAAGGTGGCGGGCATGGCGGGCACGCGCTACTTCCTTCAGTCGCCACGCGCCGCCAAGAAGCTGCTTGTCGAGACGGTCAGCGCATGCATCGCCAAACGCTCCGGAGCGCTGCTCTCATACGGTGTGGGTGTGCCCTCCGGGTCGGAGCTGGGAACCCTGCGCGCGCGGGGCATCAGCGCGAGCTTCACGGTCACGGCGATCGGCCACGTGGGTGTCATCCGCGCCCCCAAGGCGTAGGCGAGGGCGGCGCAGGCGGCGTGCAGCCCTGCCGGCGCACGCCCTGTCAAGCGGGTCCAGGCGACTTTGGACATTTGGATAGTGACCGGGCCACGGACGTCATATAGCTTGAAGTAGCCGCCTCCGTGCGGCAGCTGAATTCACGCGCGTCCGCACCCCATGGTCGCGAACAGGAAGGAATCGAGCCCACAGCATGTCCCGCATCCGCCAGCAGAACGTACTTGCAGCGCAATGGACCCCGGATGGGGCCGCGCTCGGCACACCCGACCTAACCGTCGCCGACAACCAGATCTTCGGCGAGAACGTATTCAGCCAGGCCGTGCAGCGCCAACGCCTGCCCAAGGACGTCTACAAACGCCTCTCCCAGACCCTTGCCAAGGGCGAGGCGCTCGACACCACGCTGGCCGACGCCGTGGCGCTGGCGATGAAGGAGTGGGCGCTCGAGAAGGGCGCCACCCACTACGCACACGTCTTTCAGCCGCTCACCGGCCTGACCGCCGAGAAGCACGACAGCTTCTACGCGCCGACAGGCGAGGGCACCGCGCTGGCCTCATTCTCCGGCAAGGAGCTGATCCAGGCAGAGCCGGATGCATCGTCGTTTCCGACCGGCGGCATCCGCGCCACCTTCGAGGCGCGTGGCTACACCGCCTGGGACCCGACCAGTCCCGCCTTCATCCTGGAGAATCCGAACGGGGCGCTGCTCTGCATCCCGACGGCGTTCGTCTCCTGGACCGGCGAGGCACTCGATCACAAGATCCCGCTGCTGCGCTCGATGGACGCGCTGTCGCGCTCGGCCAGCCGCGCGCTGAAGCTGTTCGGCAAGGACGTCGGCCGTGTGTTCACGACCGTTGGGCCCGAGCAGGAGTACTTCCTGATCGACGAGCAGTACTACTTCGAGCGTCCCGACCTGGTGATCACCGGTCGCACGCTGTTCGGCGCCAAGCCGCCCAAGGGTCAAGAGCTCGACGACCACTACTTCGGCTCGATCCCCGAGCGCGTGCTCGCCTGCATGCTCGAGGCCGAGCGCGAGCTTGCCCGCCTCGGCATCCCGATCAAGACCCGCCACAACGAGGTCGCCCCGGCCCAGTACGAGATCGCGCCGATCTTCGAGAACTCCAACGTCGGCTCCGACCACCAGCAGCTGACGATGCAGGTCCTGCAGAACGTGGCGCGCCGCTACGGGCTGGTCTGCCTGCTGCATGAGAAGCCCTTCGCGGGCATCAACGGATCTGGCAAACACAACAACTGGTCGATGGGGACCGATGAGGGCGAGAACCTGCTCGACCCCGGCGACACGCCGCACGAGAACCTCCAGTTCCTGTTCTTCTGCACGGCTGTGATCCAGGCCGTCAACAGGCACCAGGGCCTGCTGAGAGCGTCGATCGCCTCTGCCGGCCAGGACCACCGGCTCGGCGCCAACGAGGCGCCGCCGGCGATCATCTCGATCTTCCTCGGAGACGAGCTCGAGAAGCTCTTCGGAGCGATCGAGGCAGGCACCGCCGGCCAGTCAACCCCGGAGTCGTTCCTCGGTCTCGGCACGCCGGTCCTGCCGCCGCTGCCGATGCATGGCGGAGACCGCAACCGCACCAGCCCGTTCGCGTTCACCGGCAACAAGTTCGAGTTCCGCGCGCTCGGCTCGAGCATGTCGCTGGGCCTCCCCAACACGGTGCTGAACACGATCGTCGCCGAGGCGATTGATGAGCTCGCCAGCGAACTGGAGAGCACACTTGCCACCGGCGGAACGCTCGAGGACGCGCTGCGCCCGATCATCCAGCGCAGCTACGCGGCCAACAAGCAGATCGTCTTCGGCGGCGACGGCTACTCGGACGACTGGCACGACGAGGCAGCACGCCGCGGTCTGCTCAATCTGCGCGCGACCCCGGATGCCCTTCCCTACCTGATCGACCCACACACGATCGCCGCCTTTGAGGCCTATGGCGTGCTGAACGAGCGTGAGCTGCACGCTCGCTACGAGGTGTTCCTCGAGCAGTACGTCACCAAGCTCAACATCGAGGCCGAGACCGCGGCCGCGCTCGCACGCACGATGTTGCTGCCCGCCGCGGTGCGCTACAAGACCGAACTGCTGGCCGCCGAGGAGCCGGAGCTCGCCAGCGAAACGGGCGAGCGGATCGCCTCGTTCCTTGAGGTGATCCGCGCCCTCGAGCGCGTCAACCTCAAGGAGAACCACCCGGAGGATGACCCGCTCGAACACGCCCGTTACATGCACGACGTCGTGTTTCCGGCGATGGGCGCCGTGCGCGAGGTCGCCGACCGGCTCGAGAAAGAGGTCGCCGACGACCTCTGGCCGCTGCCGAAGTACTCAGAGATCCTGTTCATCAAGTGATCGCTGTGGGCGCCGGCCCGCTGGCCGGCGCCCACCCGTACCGCCCCGTTGACACCCGGGCGACGCTGGGCAGGAACCTGCAGCCTGCCGCCCCGCCGCGTGCTTTAACCCTGTAGGGAGAACCCGACCGGGCCTCCCGAACGGTGGCGCAACTCGAAACGATCTGTGGGGTTTCAGACAGCCGTGAGACACGCCTTGGCAGCGTTGAGTGGGCGCGGGGCACTGCTCGTGTCGGGCTTGCTCGCCGCCCTGCTCGGACCCGTCGCGGCGATCGCGCTCGCGGCAAGCGCGCACCAGCCCGGCTCATCCGCCACCGCAGCGTTGCCGGGTGGCGGCGCGACCGTTACGGTCAGGACCCCGTGCAGCGGGTCGGTGGGCATCACCTCGACGACCGTCGGGCCGGGAACGCCGGTCTACACCACTGTGCAGGCCGTGCAGACCGTCACCCAGCCGATCATTGGCACCGGGACCGCCACCGTGACCACGGCAAGCACCGCCACGACCAGCACGGCCACGACCACGACCAGCACGGCCACGACCACGACCAGCACGGCCACGACCACGACCACGACCACGACCACGACCAGCACGGCCACGACCACGACCGGCACGGCCACGACGACAACCGCCCCGACCACCACGACCTACACGTACCCGACCACGACCGTCTTCACCGAGTCGGTGCCGGTGACCGAGACCGCAACGCTCCCCGGTACCACCACCATCACCGAGACGCCCGCCTGCGCGCTCAGCGCGCCCGCGCCCGCGACAATCCCGGTGCCCGCCGGCAACCCGTTCGTGGGGCGCGCGATGTGGATCTGGGTTCTGCACGACACCGACGGCGGCGACATCGCCGCGATCATCGCCCAGGCAAAGCGCTTCGGGATCACGGCGCTTTACGTCAAGAGCAGCGACGGCACCCAGTGGTGGCGGCAGTTCTCGCCGGCGCTGGTGACCGACCTACACGAGGCCGGCATCAGGGTCTGCGCCTGGCAGTACGTGTACGGTGTGCACCCGGTCATCGAGGCCAACCTGGGCGCGCGGGCGGTGCGTGACGGCGCCGATTGCCTGGTGATTGACGCCGAATCGCAGTACCAGTCACGCTACATCGCCGCCCAAACCTACATCGCGCGTCTGCGCAGGCTGATCGGTCAGCGCTTCCCGGTCGGGCTGGCGGGCTTTCCCTACGTCGGCTACCACCTGACGTTTCCGTACTCGATATTTCTCGGCCCGGGCGGCGCCCAGTACAACCTGCCGCAGATGTACTGGGCCGACATCGGCACCTCGGTGCAGGACGTCTACGCGATCACCTATGAGTACAACGAGCTCTACCGCCGCCCGATCTTTCCGCTGGGCCAGCTGTGGAACAGCGGCGCCGGCATGTCAATCGGCGCGATCGAGCAGTTCAGTCTGCTCGCCCGGGAGTACGGCGCGACCGGCGTGAGCTGGTGGGACTGGCAGTCGGCACCCCTCTCGTACTTCGGCGCGATCACGCGTCTGCCGCCACTGCCGGTCAGCTACGTGACCAACCGCACGCCGGCGAGCATCTTCGCCGGTAACCGCGGCGATCTGGTGATATGGGCGCAGGAGCACCTCTACGGAGCCGGCTACCGGATCGCGATCGACGGCGTGTTCGGACCACAGACAAAGCGCGCTGTGCAAGCGTTCCAGCGCCGCCACCAGCTCGCCGCAAGCGGCGTCGTCAACGGCCCCACCTGGGACGCGCTGCTGCAGGTCCGGCCGGTGAGCGTCCGCTGGAGCAGGCGCAGGCGACAGACGATTGCGGTCCTGCGCCGCGGCGCCCGCACGCTCGGCCACGCCAGCGCCGCGGCGACGCTGGACGCGCCGCTACCGAGGTGGATGCATCGCATCCACCCACGCAACGAGCTGCATGGCGACATCGGCGCCGGCGTCCCACGAACGGGGCCTCACAGGAATCGCACGCACGGCGGCTGAGTTCAGGCTGAGGCCGACACGGCGTCGGAGCTGAGGATCGTTCCCGGCTCCACGCTCAGCCCATCCGGGGGCGCGTCGATCTGCACGCTGCCGCGCACGACGACGTCTGCGCCAAAGCACACGTCGCCGTTGACGATCAGCCGCTCGGCGTCGCGCAGTGACGGTGGCCCCGCGGGGAAGCGCCGGTCGAAGTCGTCGATCAGGCCAAAATGGTCCTTGTCCAGCTGCACCTCGGGCGGGCTGGCACCCCGCCGCACGGGCTCGAGCACGAAACCGTCGGCCATCCGGAAGCAGTCGGAGCGCAGCACGAGCAGGTCATCTGTGGTCTTCACCGGCACGAAGCGTGAGCGTGGCACCTCCAGCAGGCAGGCGCCCGGGAAACTGCTGATCGCGGCGCCCATCGCGCTCTCCAGCTGCAGCACGGGCGGCGAGTCGAGATCCCGCGGGTCGAGCGTCTTGTGGTTGACGATCACCGGCAACTCCAACGTCGTTGCCGAAGCGAAGCGCTCCTCCAGGGCGTCGAGGTCGATCCACAGCGAGTTGGTGTTGTAATAGCGCCAGCGCCTGTAGTCAAGGAACGAGGCGGCGTCCTCCACCGGGGTCTGGGCGGTCTCGCGCAGGACCAGCTGCCCGTCGCTGCGGCGCCGCGCGAGGTGGCCGCCCTTGCGGTCCGAGGCGGTGCCACGGACCACCTCGAGCAGAAAAGGGATTCGCTGCTCGGCCACATGCGCCGCGATCCGCACATCGACCGTCGCCGCCAGGTTGTCGGAGTTGGCGATCATCGCGCGGCGGTAGCCCCGCTCGCGCAGTGCGCCGAGCAGGCCCGAGCCGACCAGCGAGGCGTAGACGTCACCGTGCCCGGGCGGACACCACTCAAGCTCTGGCGCCCTCGGCCAGCGTGCCGGCAAAAGCGTGCCCGCATCGAGCTTGGGGACCATGCTCTGCAAAAACTCCTGCGGCAGGCCGCCGTTGGCGAGCTCGGGGATGCGGTCGAGTGCTTCACGGGTGGGCTCGTGCGTGGCCTGGCTGTTCATCAGGATCAGCGGCAGACGCACGCCGTGGCGGCGACGCAGGTCGAGGATCTGACCGGCGATCACCTCGAGAAAGCTGTGCCCCTCGCGGGCCTCGAGCAGCGACTTCGGTTGGCGCAGGCCCATGGACGTGGCGATCCCGCCGTTCAGCCGGATGACCGCAAGCGCGGCAAGCGCCTCGCGCGGATCTGCGTCCGGCAACTCGGCGAGACCGGGAACGTCCGGCACGGGCTCGATCTCAGCGCTTGCGATCAGCGTCCGCTCGCCTGCCGCCACACGCTCGATGGCATGGCTGAAATGCCGAATCGCCGCCTCGCTCTGCCCCGCCTGGCGCATCTTCGCGGCGGCGGCGGCCACCGCTTCATTGCTCACCGGAGAGCCCCCGGTCGAGCTCCGCCAGCCAGGTGCGGGCGTTCCCGTCACTCGGCGCCCGCCAGTCGCCGCGCGGCGAAAGCGACCCACCCGAACCGACCTTCGGTGCGTTCGGCAGCGCCGAGCGCTTGAACTGGCTGGTCTGGAAGAACCGCGAGAGGAACACTCGCAGCCAGCGCTCGATCTCCTCGAGCGTGTACTCGTTGCGCCGCGCTTGCGGGATCAGGTCGGGCCAGACCCCGCGCGCACGCTGCCCCCAGGCCGCGTGCGCGAGCCACGCAACCTTGCTGGGGCGGTTGCCGTAGCGCAGCACGTGGTACAGAAAGAAGTCCTGCAGCTCGTAGGGGCCGACGGTGTTCTCACTGTGCTGCTCGGGCGCGACGGCGCCGCCTGAGGGCGCTGGGATCAGCTCCGGTGAGATCGGCGTCTCGAGCACGGTGTGCAGCACCGCCTCGAGCGCGGTGCCAGCCTGCGCGCCGAGCTCGCCCGTGTCGAGCGCCCAGCGCAGCAGGAACTGGATCAGGGTCTTTGGCACCGATGCGTTGACGTTGTAATGCGACATCTGGTCGCCGACACCGTAGGTGCTCCAGCCGAGCGCCAGCTCGCTGAGGTCGCCGGTACCGAGCACCAGCGCACCATGGAGGTTTGCCAGGCGGAACAGGTGGGCGGTCCGCTCACCGGCCTGCACGTTCTCATAGGTGGTGTCGTAGACCTGCGCGCCAGCGGCCGCCGGGTGGCCGATCGACTCGAGCATCAGCTGCGACGCCGGTCTGATGTCGAGCTCGGCGGCGCTCACCCCGAGCGCCTGCATCAACTCACGTGCGCTGCCAAGCGTGGTGGCGCTGGTGCCGAAGCCGGGCATTGTGTAGGCGAGAATGTTGGTGCGTGGCAGCCGCAGGCGATCCATCGTGCGTGCCGCAACAAGCAGCGCAAGCGTCGAGTCAAGCCCGCCCGAGACGCCGATCACGACGCGCTCGATACCTGTGGCCTCAAGCCGCGTCTGCAGGCCACTGACCTGGATCATGCTCACCTCCTGGCAACGCTGATCACGCGAGGCGGGGTCGCTTGGCACATACGGAAAGCGCGCGACCTCACGTGTCAACGGCAGGACCCTGGTCGGTGCGCGCAGGCGAAACTCGATGCGCCTCACCTGACGCAGAAGCTCACGGTGGTCGTGGACAGAGTCGCCGAACGAGGTCAGCCGCATGCGGTCAGCGCTGAGGCGATCCAGGTCCACGTCGGCGCTGGTCAGGGTGCCCGAGGCCGGGTAGCGGTCGGCCTCGGCGAGCAGCTCGCCGTTTTCGTAGATGAGCGCCTGCCCGTCCCACGCCATATCTGTGGTGGACTCCCCCAGGCCGGCCGCTGTGTAAACGTAGGCGGAGATCGTTCGCGCCGAATGCCCGGCGCACAGCAGCCGCCGGTACTCGGGCTTGCCGACCGTGACGTTGCTGGCCGACAGGTTGACGAGCACCGTCGCGCCCGCCAGCGCCCCATACGTGCTCGGCGGGATCGGGGCCCAGAGATCCTCGCAGAGCTCCACGTGCATGGCCAACTGGGGCAGGTCGGTGGCGGTGAACACCAGGTCACTGCCGAACGGGACGCTGACACCACCGATCTCGACCTCGGCGCTGATCGTGTCACGTGCAGCGCGGAACTGGCGCTTCTCGTAGAACTCCCCGTAGGCGGGCAGATAGCTCTTGGGCACAACCCCCAGGATCAAGCCGGCGTGGACCACCAGCGCAACGTTGAACAGCCCGTCCTGAACGCGCAGCGGCGCGCCGACCACCAGCACGGGCGCGAGCGCGGCGCTCGCTTCGCGCACCGTCTCAATGGCCTCGAGCGTCGCCTCAAGCAGCGCGTCCTGGTGGAAGAGGTCATCAGCCGTGTAGGCGCTCAGCCCGAGCTCCGGAAAGACCACCAGCGCAGCCCCCCGCTCGTCGGCGGCACGCGCCAGCGCCAGCGTCTGCGCCACGTTTGCGGCTGGTTCGGCGATCTGCACGCGTGGAACGGCGGCCGCCACACGCAGGTAACCGTGGCGGTAGATCGAGTCAAACGGGAGCGGTCCCGCAGCTGTGGCGCTGGCCATTGCGCTGTAGTTTCCCGCAAACCTGCCGCAAATGCCCGTGGCAGCGACTCAGGCGCTGCGGCGGGCCCTGCTTGCAACGCAGCCGCCCGGCGATGTAACTTGCCGTTGGTGAGCGAAAACATCAGGATCGTGATCGCCGATGACCACGCGATCGTTCGCCGTGGCCTACGGCAGCTGCTGGACAGCGAGGAGGGCTTCGAGGTGGTGGCCGAAGCCGAGGACGTCGCCGCCGCCAGGCGCTATGTCCGTGGCCACCACCCGGACGTGCTGGTGCTCGACCTGAACATGCCGGGCGAGGAGAGCATCGAGGCGATCCCCGGCCTGCGCAGCGAGTTTCCCGACACGCAGATAGTCGTTTTGACGATGCAGAACGAGCCGGCGTACGCGCGGCGCACCTTGAGCGACGGCGTGCTCGGTTACGTACTCAAGGAGTCCGCGGACGGCGAGCTCGTCGACGCGATCCGCGCCGCCGTCGCGGGCGAGCGCTACCTCAACCCACGTCTGGGAGCCAAGCTCGCCGCGGAGCCGGCGCCGGGGCCACCTGACGGGCTCTCGCAACGCGAGCTCGAGATCCTGCGGCTGATCGCGCTCGGATACACCAACGGCCAGATCGCCGATGAGCTCTACCTGTCGATCCGCACGGTCGAGACTCACCGTGCCCACATCCAGCAGAAGCTCGGGCTGGCCGACCGCGCCGAGCTCGTTCGCTACGCGCTGGACCGCAAGCTCCTCAGCTAGGGCGTGCGCGTCGCTGACGCGAGCCGGCCGTTGCGCAACTCATAGACCGTGTCAAAGCCCGCAACCTCGGCGCTGCGGTGTGTGATCACCAAAAGGCCGCGGTCGCCAGCGGCCTGCGCGACACCCTCGATCAGCTGCGCAGCGGTGGGGCCATCAAGCTGAGACGTGGGCTCGTCGAGCACGATGAAGCGCGCGTCTGAGACAAGTGCCCGCGCGACCGTGAGCCGCTGACGCTGCCCGCCGGAGAGCAGCCCCCCATCCTCGCCGACCAGTTCGTCGAGCCCGGCGGGCAGCGAGCGCACGTGCTCGTCCAGCGCCACCGCTCTGAGCGCCGCCCACAGCTCGGCTTCGCACGCCTCACGCCGCGCGAGCAGCAGGTTCTCACGCACACTGGTGGTGAACACGTGCGCGTCCTGTGCGATCAACACCACGCTCGCGCGGACCTCGTCAAGCGCAAGCTCGCGCAGGTCGATCCCCCCCAGCATCACCGTACCCGCCTGCGGATCGGCGAAGCGCACGAGGAGCTCCGCGAGCGTCGTCTTGCCGGCGCCGCTCGGGCCGGTCAGCGCGACGCGCGCGCCCGGCTCGAGCGTGAGACTGACGTCATCAAGCGCCCGCGTGCCATCGCTGAAGCGCACGCTGACGTGCTCAAGCCTCAGCGCGAGCGCCGCCCCCGCAGGCAGCAGGCGGGGTGCGGGCGGATCGCTGACCGCGGGCTCAAGCGCACTGATGTCGGCCAGGCGGCTCGCCGCCTGGCCGCTGGCGCTCAGGCGGCGGGCAGCCAGCGGCAGGGGCGCCAAACCCTCGAGCGCGCCCAGCGTGAGCAGCACGACCGCCGCCAGCAGCACGGCGCTGAGGGCGCCGGTGCGCACCGCTGGGATGGCGACGATCAGCACCGCCATCACGGCCACGCCACCGCCCAGCGCCTGCAGCGTCGTGGCGCCCGCGCCGACGAGCGCGTCACGGACGCCGAGGCGGATCAGCCGTTGGCTGGCGCGGTCGATCCGGGCGGCGCGCTCCTGGGCACGGCCCGCGAGCGCCAGCTCGACCGAGCCCTCGAGCGCCTCGAGCAGCTCGTCGGCGAGGCGGGCGCGGGCCGGCGCCTGGCGCCGGCCCGCGCCCGCTGCAGCTGCCGCCGTCAGCGTCGGCACGAGCAGCGCCATCGCGACCAGGCAGGCGGCCAAGACGAGCCCGGCGGCGGGGAGCATCACGGCCGCTGCGATCGCCGTCGTGAGAATCACGAGCAGCGCCACGAGCGGTGGCGCGAGCGCGCGCAGGTAGAGGTCCTGAAGCGAATCGACGTCGGCGACGAAGCGCGCGAGCAGATCACCGCGGCGACGCTCTTCAAGCGCGCGGGCGCCGAGCGGCGCGAGCGCGGCGTAGAAGCCGGTGCGCAGACGCGCCAGCACACGCAGCGCCAGGTCATGGGAGGCCAGGCGCTCGAGGTAGCGAAAGACCGCGCGCGAGAGGCCAAAGGCGCGCACGGTCGTGACCGCGACCATCAGCGTGATGAACAGCGGCCGCTGCGCGGCGCGGGAGATCAGGTAGCCGGAGGCGGTCAGCAGCCCGACGCCTGAGATCACGGTTGCCCAGCCGAGGATCACCGTCAGCGCGAGCCGGCGGCCCTCGCCGTGACGCAGGCGTGCCACACGCCAGAGCGCAAGCGCCCGCCGCCGGCGGCTGCCGCGTGCGCCGATGCCGGCTGAGAACGCGCTCACACCGTCACCACCTTTGCCGGCGCAGACGTGCGCACGGCCCCGCCCAGCAGCCGGACGGTGCGCTGCGCGCGCGCCGCAAGCCTGGCGTCGTGGGTGATCAAAAGCACGGTGCGCTCGCGCGCGAGCCGCTCGATCCCATCGCCGATCAGCGCGGCGGTCACGGGGTCGAGGTTGGCGGTCGGCTCGTCCAGCACCACCAGCGAGGCGTCGGTGAGGAAGGCACGGGCGAGCGCGATCCGCTGGCCCTCCCCCGCCGACAGGCGCCGGCCGCCGTCGCCGATCCGCGTCTGCAGGCCGGACGGCAGCGAGCCGATCAGGTCCGCCAGCCCGGCCTGGGCGGCCGCGTCGCCGATCTCGGCGATCGTCGCCTGCGGCACCGCCAGCGCGATGTTTGCGGCCAGCGTGTCGGCGAAGAGCTTGGTGCGCTGCGGGACCCACGCCAGGCGGCCACGCCAGGAGCCGGGGCTCAGCGCGCGCAGGTCCACGCCGCCACAGCTCACACGACCGCTATCCGGACGCACGAGTCCGAGCGCGAGCGCCGCGAGCGTCGACTTTCCCGCCCCACTCGGCCCGATCACCGCCACGAACTCGCCGGGCGCAAGCGTGAGCGTAACCTCGTCAAGCGCGAGCCGATCGCTGCCCGGGTAGGCGAAGCTGACGCGCTCGAAGCGCACCGGTTCGTCGCGCGGGTCCGGCGTGCGGCTGGGTGGAAGCGGAGTGGCGCTAGACGCGCCGCCGGCCAGCGGGCCGGCGGCGGCGACCGGCACAGTCCGATCCAGTACGGCGAGCAGCCGGCCGGCGGCCGCAAGCCCGTCCGCGGTGGCGTGGAACTGCTGGCCGACCGCGCGCAGCGGTCCGTAGAGCTCGGGCGCGAGGAAGAGGACCGTGAGGCCAGCGTCGAGGCTCAGGTGCCCGCCAGTCAGCTGCACTCCGATCGTCGCAGCCGCGAGCGCCGTGCCGAGCATCGCGCAGAGCTCGAGCACCAGCGAGCTGACGAAAGCCAGGCGCAGGGTGCCCATCGTCTCAGCGCGGTAGCGCTCGCCAACCGTGCCGATGATCTGCACCTGCGCGCCTTCCCGGCGGTGCGCGCGCAGCGTCTCAAGGCCGCGGACCACATCAAGGAAGTGGCTTGAGAGCAGGGTCAGCGCCTGCCAACGCGCGCGTGTGCGTGACTGGGCACCGACGCCGATCAGGATCATGAAGGCGATCAGCACCGGGATCGTGAGCGCGAAGATGAGCGCGACCACGGGGTCGATCGGCGTCACCCAGGCGAGCACCGCGACCGGCACCGCCAGCGCCAGAACCAGCGACGGCAGGTAGCCTGCGAAGTAGCTCTCAAGGCCGTCCACGCCCTGGACGGCGGCGGCGACCAGCTCCCCGGTGCGCTCCTCGCGCTCGAGTCCCGGGCGGTCGACGAGCAGCCGCTGCACGAGGCGCCGGCGCAGTTCGGTCAGCACGCGCGCGGCCCCGAGCCTGCCGGAGAGCTCGAAGCCCCCGGCCACCAGCGCGCGCACAGCGAACACAGCCCCCAGCGCAACGAGCGCGGAGCGCTCGGTCGAGAGCGTTGCACGCCCCATCGCCACAGCGGCGATCACGCGGGCGAGCAGCACCGCTTGGGCGACCGTCAGCGCGGCGCTCAGGACGCCGAGCAGCGCGCCGATCAGGAAGTGCGGCCGTGCCGCCCGGGTCTCGCGCGCGAGGCGGAGATCAACCCTGGACTTGCCGTCCGGCTCGCGGGCCGCCACGTCACCCTCAGTGGCCGCGGCCCGTGGTCATGTGCTCGATCACGGCCACCGGCGTGAGCGGCCCCTCGTAGTCGTCGCGGCCGAGGCGATGGCGGAACACCCAGTAGGTCCAGCCCTGGTAGGCGAGCACGACCGGCACGAAGATCACCGCGACGATCGTCATCACCACCAGCGTGTAATGGTTGGATGAGGCATTGGCGATCGTCAGGCTGTATGCCGCATTGGTGGTCGAGGGCAGCACGTCGGGATACAGCGAGGTCATGAAGGTCGCGGTCAGCATCCCGATCGCAAGCGCGCTCGCACCAAAGCCCGCTGCCCGCCGCTCGGAGCGGTTGAGCACCGTCGCCGCCACCAGCGCGCAGATGGCGAGCAGCGCCGGAATCAGCACCTGCGCCGCCCAGCCGTGATCTGAGAGCGTCCAGACCAGGAAGCCTGCGGTCAGCAGTGCCGCCGTCGGCGTGGCCAAGCGGTCAACCGCGCCGGCACGCTTGCGCAGATCGCCGTCGACCCGCAGCGAGAGGAAGCTGGCGCCGTGCGCAAGAAAGAGTACGAGCGTGGTCACACCGCCCAGCAGCGCGTAGGGGTGCAGCATGCCAAGCAGCGAGACATGAACCACGTGAGCGGCCCCCATCGGCACGCCATGAATTAGGTTCGCCCAGGCGACGCCGAACAGCAGCGCGGCCGCGCCGCTGCCGATCGCCATCGCCCACTCCCAGACCGAGCGCCAGCGCGCGGAGTCGACCTTGCCCCAGAACTCGAAGGAGACGCCGCGCACGATCAGCGCCGCCAACAACAGAAAGAACGCCAGGTAAAAGCCGGAGAAGGCGCTCGCGTACCAGAGCGGGAAGGCGGCAAACATTGCGCCCCCCGCCACGATCAACCAGACCTCGTTGCCGTCCCAGACCGGACCGATGGTGTGGATCGCCATGCGCTTCTCCACCTGGTCGCGGGCCAGCGCCTTGACGAGGATGCCCACGCCAAAGTCGAAGCCCTCGAGGATGAAGAAGCCGGCCCAGAGGACGCCGACCAGCACAAACCAGACGATTTGCAGGAAACCAGGATCGCTGTGCATCGCTTCTCGAACTCCCTCAGTAGGCCATGACCATGTCGGGCTTCGGGGCGGCACCCGGGGGCTGCGTGGTCGGGGCGTCATCGGACTCAGGCCCGTGGCCCACCTCGCGCCACATCAGCCACGCGCCGGTCGCGATCAGCACGCTGTAGATGACGATATAGCCGGCCAGCGTGAAGATGATGCTGCCGAGACCCACGTTCGGCGAATTGGCGTCGGCGGTCTTCAGCAGGCCGAAGACCACCCAGGGCTGGCGCCCGACCTCGGTGAAGATCCAGCCGCACCAGTTGGCGAGGATCGGGAGTGGGACGCCCAGCAGCGCGAGCCACTTGAACCAACGCGCGCGCTCCAGCTGACGCCGACGCACCAGCAGCACCCCGACCAGCGTGATCAGCGCCATCAGCATGCCGGCGCCGATCATCAGCCGGAAGGTCCAGTATTCGACGCCGACCGGCGGCACGTAGTTCCCCGGTCCGTACTGGGCGCGCTCGGCGGCCTGGATCTGGTCGATGCCCCGGATGTTGCCGTTCCAGCTCAGATCCTCGATCAGGCTGAGCAGGTGCGGGATGCGGATCGAGCTGATGTCGTTGGGGCAGGGGTTGTCGGTGAAACCGGCGACCGAGAAGATCGAGAAGCTCTGGCCGTGGCCGGAGTTGCAGACCGCTTCGGCGGCGGCCATCTTCATCGGCTCCTGGTTCACGAGCACGCGGCCCTGGCTGTCACCGACAAACATGGTTAGCGACACGGCCACGAGCGCGAACGGCAGCGCCATCCGCATCGACCTGGCGGCGACCTCGCCGCCGCGCCCGCGCAGCATCAGGTAGCCGCTGATCGCGATCACCAGCATGCCCCCGGTCGTGATCGCGCCGAGCACGGTGTGCACGAAGCCGAGCAGCGCGATCGGGTTGAACAGCACCGCGAAGATGTTGGTCAGCTCAGCGCGGCCGGTGGCGTGATTGACCGTGTAGCCGACGGGGTGCTGCATGAAGCCGTTGGCGAGGATGATGAAGTAGGCCGAGAGCATGGTCGCGATCGCGGTGAGCCAGATCGTCGCCAGATGGATGCGCTTGGGCAGGCGTCCCCAGCCGAAGATCCACAGGCCGATGAAGGTCGACTCCAAGAAGAACGCGATCAGGCCCTCCATCGCCAGCGGTGCGCCGAAGATGTCGCCGACGTAGCGCGAGAACAGCGACCAGTTCATCCCGAACTGGAACTCCTGAACGATGCCTGTCACCACCCCGATCGCCATCGAGATCAGCAGGAACTTGCCCCAGAAGCGGGTCGCGCGCAGCCACACCTCATCGCCGGAGCGGTGGTAGCGCGTCTGGCAGATGGCGACGTAGAGCGCCAACCCGATCGACATCGGGACGAAGATGAAGTGAAACAGGGTCGTTATCGCAAACTGGAGCCGGGCGAAGTCCAAAGCGCTCACGGAACCTCCTCATCGCTGCATAGATTGTGACCAACTGCACAACTGAACGTTTGTGCCCAGCAGTCCGACCGTACCACCACAAACGTCGGCCGCCCGCTGCGCTGTAGTTTGTCTGACAGGCGGTGCGGTTTTTCCGCACATCGATGCCGTACATCCCGGCTCGCAGTGCGTTGCAGACCCTGTGGCGAGCGGGTGACCGTCCGGCTAGGCTGGGCCTTGAGCCATTCATCGGCTCACGTCACAACGTTTTTCCAGGGACCATCCAAACCGCCAAGGAGCAACACCATGATTCTGATCGGCCACGACGGCTCTGAGGACTCCAAGGCCGCGATCGAGCAGGCCGCCAAGTTGTTTCCGGGTCAGCAAGCGATCGTGCTGACGGTGTGGCAGCGCTTCATCGACACGATGGCCCGCGCCGGCGCCGGCATGGTGATCGCGCTGGACCTGGATGAGATGGACTCAGCCACCGAGAAGGCAGCCGCGGAGACCGCGCAGGCGGGCGCGGAGCTGGCCCGTCAGGGCGGACTTGACGCCAGCTCGAAGACCGCCGTGGTGGCGACAACGGTCGGTGAGGCGATCCTCGAAGCCGCCGCGCAGGCGCGCGCTGATGCGATTGTTTGCGGCAGCCACGGACGCAGCGAGCTGCGCTCGCTGATGCTCGGCAGCGTCTCACGCCAGCTGCTTCACAACGCCGAGATTCCGCTGGTGGTGGTCCCCTCGCCGGCAGT
>JAJZID010000219.1 GCA_021810705.1 Actinomycetes bacterium | reverse complement strand
CGCTCGGCGGCCTGGAGCTCGCGGCGCGCGCCACGGGCGCGGGTGAGCGCCTGACCGTCGAGCGGATCGCCGACGCGCTGCAGGGTCGCCTGATCGGCTATGACCGCGCCGGCGATAACCACTACGACACGATCTCCGCCTGGATCAAGGCGACCCGTGGCTCCGACCCGGACGCGTCGCTGTACTACCTGGCGGTGATGCTCGAGGCCGGCGAGGACCCCCGTTTCATCGTGCGGCGCATGGTCATCCTCGCCTCCGAGGACATCGGCAACGCCGACCCGCAGGCGCTCACCGTTGCGACCGGGACGGCCGCGGCCGTCGAGCACGTCGGCCTGCCGGAGGCGGAGTTCGCCCTGGCGCAGTGCGCGATCTACCTGTCGCTTGCGCCCAAGTCAGACGCCGCCAAGCGGGCGGTGCGGGCCGCGCGCGCCCACGTCCGCGAGCACGGCGCCCAGGCCCCGCCCGGCTACCTGCGCTCCTCAACACGCGCCGAGGGCAATTACGACTATCCCCACGACCGTCCCGGCCACCTCTCCCCCCAGGAGCTCCTGCCACCCGCGGTGGCCGGTGCGTCCTTCTACCAGCCCGACGATGCCGAGGCGGTCCAGCGGGACCGCCTCGAAGCGATCCGGCGTGATAAGAAGTCTTAGTTTGACTCTCACCTAGTGGATGGATATGCTCTGGGCTGTTCGGCGGGCAATCTGAAATCTGGGAGGCAACGTGAGGCTCAATGATCTGTCTGACCAGCTACGACGCGGGGGGGCTGCGACGCTCAACGTGCCTGCCGTGTACCCGGTCGCCGAAGGGGCCGTGGTCGCGCCCGCGCGTTACGCAGGTCGCAACGGCTCCGAGTTCGTGTTTGAGACGCGCCACCTGGATGGAGCGTTCCACCGCACCGTCCTGATCGACTCCAAACAGTCGCAGTCAAACCGCGCCGAGGAGGGGCTGCTGGCCTCCCGCCGCGATGGGGGCGCTGCGGCACAGATCCCGGTGATTGAGGTCCACTACGACGGCCGCCAGCCTCTCTGCGACCTCGAGCTCCCGGCCAGATGCTTCGACGCCCACATCCGCTTTGGCTCAGAGGCGGGGCAGCCTGTGGTCGCGCGGGACTGGTACAGGCAGCTGCGCGACTGCGCGCACGCCGATCTCTCACCGCTGTTTGTCACCGCGCCCGCGGCACTTGCGTTCGGCGCCTGGGACTCCTCGCGCAAGAGCGGGCAGCTGCGCCTGCGGGGGCTGGTCGTCTCAGAGCTCTTCGGTGTCGTTGATGACCACCCCGGCCGGGTGTCGCAGCGCTCCGGCGCTCGTCTTGATCCGCTCGGCCAGGACTTCAACCTCAGCCTTGCGGAGTTTGAGCAGCTGCTCGACGCGCAGAGCGAATACCTCTCGCCGAAGCTGGTTGACAAGCTGCGCAAGGAGCTTGAGAGCGCCAGGAAGAAGAAGAGCGAGACGCTCTCGGCTTCGAGTCTCAACCTGGGCGGCATCCCTCCGGGCCTGCAGACACCCTTCGGCGTCTCGGTGCCCGAGGTACGCCGTGCGCGCACCTTCTCGCTGGCGGGTCTGCGCAGGCTGCGCTTCGGCGGAAGTGCCGACGAGGACGTGCTCGCGCGGACCGCGCTGCTGGCGATGCTCCTGCTGGGCGTCGCCTATGGCGACGCTGACCCTGACCTGCGCGCCTACTGCGATGTCGCAGCCCCGCGCGCAACGACGTTTCTGGACGACGATCCGGTTGAGGTCGATCTGTCGATTGAGGCCTGCGAGCGGTTTCTGGCCGACGCGATCGCCGCGCTGCCGGAACGGCTGCGGTGGTCGGGCCAGGTGCGGCGTGTCGAGGGAGACGAGGCGCTGAACCGCGGCGCAGCCGACGGCGACGGCGAAGGCGACTGACGATGGGCGCGGCTCTGCTGGTCGGCATCCGCTTCCCTGCCGGTGCCTATCGCGGCTCCGACCTTGGTGCCGCGGAGGAGCTACCGACCCCGGCGCGCCTGCACGCTGCGTTCGTCGCCGCCGCCGGCGGGGGGCCGTCGGCAACGCCACGCGGGCGGGTGCTCGTGGCGGACGCGTCAGACCGTGAGGCGGTGTGCTGGCTCGAGCGGACCGAGCCGCTGGGGATGCTCAAGCCGCCGACCGCTCTTGTGTCGTATGCGGCCCGGCGACACCGGGTGCGTGTGGCGGTCGACGCCAAGGAGCGCCACGATCACCACCGCGAGGAAACCGAGTTTGAGCCCTTCAGCGCGATGGGTGGAGCGGTCGTCTTCGCCTGGCCGCGGCCCGCTCCCGAACTGGCCGAGCGTCTCAAGGCCCTCGCCCGCGAGATAACGCATGTTGGACGCGCCGACGCGACCGCGGTCGTCAGCGTGTGGGAGGGCGAGTTTGATCCAGCCGCGCCCGGAGCCTACGAGATCGCACGCGGGCGCGGCGCCGGCTACCAGCTGCGCGTGCCGCTGGCGGGCCGACACGACGCTCTGGCGGCCGAGCACGAGCGCTCCCTGCAGCTTGGACCACGCCGGCACGACGCGGGTCTCAAGAGCAAGCAGGCGTCTGACCTGACGCCGGCGGGCATCGGCTCCCGGCACACCGAGCTGCGCCGCTTCGCGCCGCGGACTCCCGGCGGCCCCTGGCCCTACGGCGAGGTCTGGCGGGTTTTGCTGACGGGGCTCACGGCGGCTGATCTCTCGCCGCGTGCGCGGGTGCAAAGCGCGGTGCTGATCCACCGTGCGCTTGTGGCGGCACTTGGCAGCGACGTGCCCGAGTTCGTGACCGGACGCGCTGGCGACGGGCCCGCCGCCGGGTCCGGTCACCTCGCGATCCAGCTGTTGCCACCGCTTGGCCGTGAGGCAAGCGAGGTCCTGCTTGCCCTGCCCGCGCATGTCCCCGACGCGGACCGGGCGCGGCTGCTTGAGGTTGTGGCCAATGCCGGGAGCCTGACCACCGGCAGGCGGAAGCTCACGATCACAGGCGTCGAGCTCGACTCGGCGCTGGCGTTCTGGCCAGCGCCGGCGCAGCGCTTCGCCACCGCTGTCCCGCTGGTGCTCGATTCTCCCGGCACCCCACGGCAGGTGCCGTGGACGCTCAACGATGCGACCGTCTGCTCTATCGGCTACGCGCTGCGCGGCGTGCTCGAGGACCAGGGGTTCGCGTGGGGGACGGGCTGGGATTTCCGGGTGCGCTTGGTCTCCGAGCTGCGCCTTCGCGGCGTCGCGGCTCATGCCATCCGGGTGCTGCGTGACGTCGGGCGCTTCGTCCACCATGCCCGCGAGGGAGACCTGCTTGTAGCCGTACATGCCGTCGTCGAGCTCGGGGATCTGGCTGGCGGCGGGCGTGGCCTGTTGGCGCTGGGCCGCGCCCGCCATCTCGGTGGCGGGCTGCTGGTACCGCTGCGCCCGCAGCGGCAAGAAGAGGATTGTTTGAGGAGTGCTGATGTCGACGCTTGAGCGCTTCAGCGAGTTCTATGCGGCCGCAAACGGTGGCTGTCGGCCGTACCCTTGGCAGTGCGCGCTGGTGGAGAGAGTCGCCGCCGCCGGCAGGTGGCCAGACATCGCGGCCCCGACGGGCGCGGGGAAGACGGCTGTGGTTGACGTGCACGTCTTTCTGGTCGCCGAGCACGCGGCCGGGGCGCAGATCGCCCGTCCGCCACGACGGCTGATCCTGGTCGCGCCACGCAGGGTGCTGGTCGACGACCAGTACGAACGCGCGCTGCGGCTGGCCAGGCTGCTGCACGAGGCCGATCTACGCGACAGCGAGGGTGGGTCGGTGCTGGCGGGCGTCGCGCGCGCGCTGCGGAGGCTCGCCCTGGCGGAAGCAGACGACGACCGACCGCCCGTCGGTGTCTGGAGGCTCCGCGGCGGGGTGGCGCCCGAAACCGGCTGGCGGCTTGAACCGGCCGCCTGCCAGATCATCTGCGCGACGCCCCAGATGTGGGGCTCGCGCTTGCTGATGCGTGGCTATCTCTCGACGCGCGCCGCCCGCAACCTCGAGTCCGGTCTGCTCGCACACGACGCCGTCGCCGTGATCGACGAGGCTCACCTGCACGAGCGCCTGCTTGAAACCGCGCGGCGCGTGGCCGCGTTAGACCGCGGCCCACTCCCACTTCAGGTGGCCGGTATGAGCGCGACCGGCCGCACGGCTGCCGGACAGATCGAGTTGACCCAGGCAGACCGCGGCGATCCTGGTCTGTCCATGCGGATCGGCGCTCGCAAACGGTTGGCCACGGTCGAGATCCCTGACCTTGGCGCCCGGGACGCCACCATCGAGGCTCTGGTCGATACGGCGCGCGCCGCGGCTGGCGCAGGCACAGTCGGCGTCTTTGTTAACGACGTTCCGACAGCC
>JAJZID010000218.1 GCA_021810705.1 Actinomycetes bacterium | reverse complement strand
GATGACAATAGAATAGGCGACCTTCAAACTATCTGAAGGTCACCGACACACATGAGGAGTCCACAAGCGAGATGATCCTGATATGAGCATCGATCGATTGGCAGTGGTCGGGGCCGGTTTCATGGGCTCCGGGATCGCGGAGTCGGCCGCCGCCGCCGGTGTCGCAGTGACCGTCTTTGAGCCCGAGCGCCCGCCGCTCGAGCGCTCACGCGAACGACTGGCTATCTCGGTAGCACGCGCTGTGGAGGCCGGCAAACGCAGCCGTGAAGAGGCCGACGCGCTGATCGCGCGGATCTCCTACACCAACACGATCGAGGACCTCACCCAGGCTGACGCGCTCGTCGAAGCGGTCTACGAGGACCCCAAGCTCAAGGGCGAGCTCTTCGAGCAGTTCGACGCGCTGCTGCCCGGTGCGCGGTTTCTGGCCTCAAACACCTCGTCGATCCCGATCGCGGCGCTGGCAGCACGCACCCGCAGACCCGAGCGCGTGATCGGCCTGCACTTCTTCTCGCCGGTGCCGGTGATGAAACTGGTCGAGGTGGTCGCGGCGATCGACAGCGACCCTCAGACCGTGACCGACGCAGAGGCGTTCGCAGCGCAGATCGGCAAGCAGCCGATCCGCACCAAGGATCGTGCCGGGTTCGTGGTCAACTTCCTGCTGGTCCCGTACCTGATGGCAGCCGTGCGCATGTACGAGGAGGGGTTCGCCAGTGCCGAGGACATCGACACCGGCATGAAGCTCGGCTGCGGGCACCCGATGGGACCGCTCACGCTGTGTGACTTCATCGGCCTGGACGTGCTCCAGGCCGTCTGCGACTCGCTCCTTGAGGAGTTCGGCCGGCCCGAGTACGCAGCTCCACCGCTGCTCAAACGCATGGTGACCGCCGGGCACCTCGGCCGCAAGAGCGGACGCGGGTTCTACAGCTACGACAGCACCTGACCGGCAGGGGGACGCGAGCCCTGAGGCGCTGTCAGTAGTCGCCGGCGTCGCGCCGCAGCGGCTCGAGCAGCGCAAACAGCCGCTCGCAGGCCTCCTGGTCAAGCGCGCCGAGCGAGAACCCGGCACCGTTCAGCACAAGGGTGGCCTGCTCGGCGACGCTGCGGCCATGGTCGGTGATGCGCGCGAGCGTCGCCCGGCGGTCGCTTGAGTGCGCCACGCGCACAACCAGGCCGCCTGACTGGAGCTTGTCGATCACGTTGGTGACGCTCGCACGATGGACCTGCAGCCGCTCTGAGAGTTTGCCGAGCGGCAGCTCGCCGTGACGGCTGTAAAAGAGCACCATCAGCGTCTCGTAGCGCGGAAAGCTGAGCTCAAACGGTGAAAGCAGCGTGTTCAGCCGCGCCATCAGGATCTGCTGGGCGCGCATGATCGAGGTGACCGCCACCATCTGCGGGCCGGCCTGCGGGCCCCAGTGCAGGTCCCATTGGCGGCGGGCCTCGGCGATCGGGTCAAAGTCGAGCTTGTGCTCCGGCATCGGCGGTCGCTCAAGGGTATTGGCCGGCGCGCGGTAGGCCATATGATGCCGGTGGTGAGCAGCGTGCGCACGCAGGTGGCGATCGTCGGCGCGGGCCCCGCCGGGCTGATGCTCTCGCATCTGTTGGGCGCCGCGGGGATCGAGTCGATCGTGATCGATCGCCGCTCGCGCGAGGCGATCGAGACGACCGTCCGCGCCGGCATCCTCGAGGCCGACACGGTCAGGCTGCTGTGCGAGACCGGCGCCAGCAGCAGGGTGCTGAGCGACGGTCAGCGCCACGACGGGATCGAGCTGCGCTTCGCCGGAGCCGGGCACCGGATCGACTTCATGGCGCTCACCGGCCGCGGCGTGTGGCTCTACCCACAGCACGAGGTGTTGCGCGACCTGATCGCCGCCCGACTCGCCAACGGCCAGGAGCTCCGCTTCGAGACCGAGGCGGTGCGTGTCGAGGACGATGGGCCCATCGCGCGCGTGCTCGCGACCGGCGCCGACGGCGAGCCGCTCACGATCACGGCCGACTTCGTCGTCGGCGCGGACGGCTCTCACAGCGTCGCCCGCCAAGCTGTCACCGGTCCGGCGGGCGAGGGCCACTTCCGCGAGTACCCCTTCGCCTGGTTCGGCATCCTCTGCGAGGCGCCGGCAAGCGCCCCGGAGCTGATCTACAGCAACTCGCCCGACGGCTTCGCGCTGATCAGCCAGCGCAGCGCAACCGTGCAGCGCATGTACCTGCAATGCGACCCCGACCTCGATCCGCAGTCCTTGAGCGAGGAGCAGATCTGGGAGGCCCTGGAGGCGCGTCTGGCGCCGCATCCGCTGATCCGCGGGCCGATCTTTCAGCGCGACGTGCTGCGTTTTCGCAGCTATGTGGCAGGCAGCCTGAGCAGTGGCCGTGTCGCGCTGGTCGGCGACTGCGCGCACACGGTACCCCCCACGGGAGCGAAGGGGATGAACCTGGCGATCGCAGACGTGGTGGTCCTCGCTCGGGCGCTGCGGGCGCTGATGCGTGAGCGCGACCGGACACTGATCGAACGCTACGAGTCAGACGTGCTCGAGCGGGTGTGGAAGGCTCAGCACTTCTCCTGGTGGATGACCCAGATGCTGCACCTGACCCCAGATGCAAGCGAGTTTGATCGCCGCCGTCAGCTCGGAGAGCTTCACTCGGTCGTCTCCTCGCAGGCGGGGCGCCGCTACCTGGCAGAGGCCTACACGGGCTGGCCGCTTGACCTCGAGTCGCTGCTCTAGCGAAACTCGATCACGCTGCGGATCCCGTCCTGGGCCTCCATCAGCTCAAAGGCGTGGTTCACATCCTCCAGGGCGATCCGGCGGGAGATGAACGCCTCCACGTCGATCTCGCCCGCCAGGTAGCGCTCCACCAGCTCCGGCACCTGGTCCCGGCCCCTGACCCCACCGAAGGACGAGCCGGCGATCCGCCGGCCCTGGATCAGCCAGCGCGGGATCACATCGAGCGTCTGGCCCTTGCCGGCAACACCCGCCACCGTGCACAGACCCCAGCCCATGCGCGCCGACTCGACAGCCTGGCGCATCACCTCGACACGACCGGTCGCCTCGAACGTGTAGTCGGCACCGAAGCCACGCGTCTGCTCGAGAATCCGCGCGCCCGTGTCGGGCCCGGCCAGCCAGGTGTCGGTGGCCCCCTGAGCGGCGGCGAGCTCGAGCCGCTGGGGCGAGAGGTCAACGCAGATGATCCGCTGCGCCCGCGCCAGCCGGCAGCCGACAACGGCGCCGAGTCCCACCATTCCCGCACCGAAGACAACGCAGGTCGAGCCCTCGCGTACCGCGGCGGTGTACATCGCCGCCCCCAGGCCGGTCGATAGCCCGCAGGCGAACAGACAGGCCGCCTCAAACGGGGCCTCGGGGTTGACCTTCGCCAGCGCGATCTCCGGCATCACCGTGTACTGCGCAAAGGTCGAGGTGCCCATGAAATGCCTGATCGGCACCCCGTCGCGCGATAGGCGCGTGGTGCCATCGGGCAGATAGCCCCTGTTCTGCTGTTCGCGGATCGCCAGGCACAGGTTCGTGCGGCCGCTTTTGCAGTGCTCGCACTCACGGCACTGGGGCGCAAACAGGGTGACGACGTGGTCGCCGACCGCAAGCGAGCTGACGCCGGCGCCGAGCTGCTCGACGACGCCCGCCCCCTCGTGCCCGAGCACACACGGCGCGTATCCGGACGGATCGACGCCGGAGGCCGTGTAGAGGTCGGTGTGACAGACCCCGCAGGCGGCCAGGCGCACCAGCACCTCGCCCTGGCGGGGCTCGGCGAGATCGAGTTCGGTGACGTTCAGCGGCTCGCCGAACTCCTCAAGTACCGCCGCCCTGATCTTCATCCGCGCCTCCTAGGGGGTTATCTCGAGCATCAGGTCACGCGCCTCGACATGCCCGGTCTCGCGCAGCAGCACGCGCGTCACCGTTCCCGAAACCGGGGTCGTGATCGTCGCCTCCATCTTCATCGCCTCGATCATCGCGACCGGCTGGCCGGCCTGCACACGCTCACCCTCGAGCACCTTGACGGTGGCGCTGCCGGCAAACGGCGCGGCGATGTGACCCGGGTTCTCCGGGTTGGCCTTCTCCGTCTCGCGCACGTCCACCTGAACGCTCTCGTCGCGCACGATGATCGGGCGCAGCTGCCCGTTGAGCGTCGCCATGACCGTCCGGTAGCCGTGGTCGTCGGCTTCCGAGATCGCCTCCAGGCCGACGTAGAGCTGGACGCCGCGGGTGACGGTGACGGACGCCTCGACCCCCGGCGTGAGACCGTAGAGATAGTCGATCGTGCCAAGCGGCGACAGGTCGCCGTAGCGCTTGACGAACTCGTCGCGCTGCCTGCTCGGCCCCGGGAAG
>JAJZID010000217.1 GCA_021810705.1 Actinomycetes bacterium | reverse complement strand
TCGACCTCGAGATCCGCCGCATCGTCGAGTCCGCCCACACGGTGGCGCGCGGCATCCTCAACGACCACCGCGAGTCGCTCGACCGGATCTCCGAGATCCTGCTCAAGCGCGAGACGATCGAGCGCGAGCAGTTTGTCGCGCTGCTCGGCGGCAGCTCAGAGGAGCAGGTGTTCGGCTCCGAAGCGCCACCGCCACCGCAGCTGCCGATGCCGCCAGCGGCCCCTGAGCGCAGCGGCGAGTCGCCCAAGCTCTTCCCGCGGCCAGGTTACGCGGGCGGCGCCGCCGACTGATCGGGCCGAGTCCCGCGGTGCTTGGACGGCCGACGCTGATCCAGCGCGCGGTCCGGCCGGTGGCGGTAAGGTGAAGCCATGCAACCCGGCTCGCTGCTCAGCATCGTCACGCCGCGCAGGACCACGCGTCCCGGTGCGATTGTGTTGCTGGTCCGCTGGGGGCTGCCGGCGCTGTTTGTGATCTTCGGGCTCGTGATGCTCGTGATGGCTCACTTTCACCTGACCGGCGTGCAGGACAACGCTGCGGAGGCGAACGTGTTCGTCACCACGAAGCTGTCGCGCGACTCGATGCTCTCTACGATTGGTGTGGCGTCGATCGTGGTCGCGATGATGATCGCGCTACTCAACTGGATGCTGCGACTGAACGCCGACGAGGCTGATGACCGTGCTCTGGAGGACGACGCACGCGAGCACTTCCGTCGCACCGGCCGCTGGCCCGACTGAACCGCGCAGATGACCGCGGGTTCGATGCAGGGGGCCGCTGAACAGGCCGGTCCGCAGCTGGGGGGGAGTGGGCGTGAGGACCGCAGGCGCCACGCGTTCACGTTGATGGGGGTCGTGAACGTGACTCCCGACTCCTTCAGCGATGGCGGGGAGTACTTCGATCCGGCCGCGGCTATGGCACACGGGCTCGAGCTCGCGTCGCAGGGCGCCGGCATCCTTGACGTTGGTGGGGAGTCGACGCGGCCTGGCGCCGATCCGGTCGAGGCCGAGGAGGAGGCAAGGCGCGTGGTGCCGGTGATCGAAGCGCTCGTCGCCGCCGGCGCGAGGGCGCAGATCTCGGTCGACACGATGAAGGCCAGCGTGGCCAGGCGGGCGCTGGCGGCGGGGGCGAGCCTGGTCAACGATGTCACGGCGCTGCGAGCAGCGCCGGAGCTGGCGGAGATCGTGGGCGCCGCGGGTGCTGACCTGTGCCTCATGCACATGCGCCACATGCCGGGCCAGCCACCGGCAACGGGGCGCTACACCGACGTCGTCTCCGAGGTGAAGAGTTTTCTGGAGGAGCGATTGGCGTTCGCCGTCGCCCACGGCGTCGCGGAGGAGCGGGTCATCCTCGATCCCGGCTTTGGCGGCGGCAGCTTCGGCAAGAGCACGGCCGAGAACCTCGAGCTGCTGCGGCGGCTGCCCGAGCTGGTCGCGATCGGCCGGCCGTTGCTGGTGGGCACCAGCCGCAAGGGCTTTCTGGGCGAGATCACCGGCCGGGCGGTGTCCGAGCGGCTGGCGGCGACGATCGCCAGCAACGTGATCGCCTTCACCGGGGGTGCGAGCATCTTTCGTGTGCATGATGTGGCGGCCCATCACGACGCGCTGCAGACGACGGCTGCGGCGCTTGCCGGGTAGAGTCGAGCCCTCACAGATGACCAGCGCAGACGACACCGACCCTTTCGAGTCCGAGCGTGCGCCCGGCGGTGAACCGGACGACACCGAACCCGACGACCTTGCCGTGGAGGAGGACCTGGTCGGCGAGGAGGACGAGTTCGACGAGGACGAGGAGGACGACGAGAGCCACCCGGAGCCCGAGGTCACGATCGAGATCAGCGGCCTCTCGCTCTACACACACATGGGCGTGACCGCCGCCGAGCGCGAGATTGGTCAGCGCCTGGTCGTGGACCTGCGCCTTGACGTTGCCGATTGCGATGCGACTGTCACCGACCGGATCGAGGACACGGTTGATTACGGCGAGGTCTGCCAGTTGGTCTGGCTCACCGCTCAGCAGCGCGAGTACCGCACGCTCGAGCGCTTCTGCGCCGCTGTGGCCGAGCGGTTGATCGAGCGATACGAGATCTACTCCGTCTGGGTCAAGGCCTCCAAGCCAGAGCCGCCGATCGCGCTCAGCGTCGGCGAGGTTTCCGTTGAGGTGTGGCGGGAGGCGTGACCGCGCTCGGGATGCTCGGGCTCGGGTCAAACCTGGGCGATCGCCGGGCGCACCTGCAGGCCGCCGTCGATGCGCTGGGCCAGCACGGGGTGCGTGTGCTGCGCAGCTCACACACCTATGACACCGAGCCCGTCGGGCTGATCCTCGACCAGCCTGCGTTCCTGAACGCGTGCGTCGAGATCGAGACCGAACAGGGTCCGGAGGAGCTGCTCGACAGCTGCAAGACGGTTGAGCGGGAGGTCGGCCGCGCAGCCGGCGGGCCCCGCCATGGTCCGCGCGTGATCGACGTTGACCTGCTGCTGCTCGGCGAGCTCGAGTACAGCTCGCAGCGGCTGAGTCTGCCCCACGAGCAGGTCTCCACAAGGCGCTTTGTGCTCGTGCCGCTGCTCGAGCTCGAGCCCGACCTGTGCCTGCCGGGCGGCGAACCCCTGGCCGACTCGCTGGCCGCGCTTGGCGCTGCTCAGCAGGTCACGGTCGCGGGTCCCCCGCTGGCCATATAGTCAGGCGCCATGAGTGACCCTGGGCCCGAGCTGCTGCTGGTGGTCGACGTCGGCAACACCCAGACCCACGTCGGCGCCTTTACCACGGGCGGTCAGACGCTTGCGGCCGACTGGCGCTTTGCCACCAGGCGCGCGGCGACCGCTGACGAGCTGGCGGTGCTGCTGGCGGGACTGTTCGCGCTGCGCGGCTACAGGCTCAACCAGGCCGTGGCGTCGATCGTCTCCTCAACCGTTCCGCGGCTGCAGGAGCAGTGGCGTTTGCTGGGCCGGCGTCACCTCGGCCACGACACGATGGTCGTGGGTCCGGCGCTGCGTACCGGCATGCCGATCCGCACCGAGAACCCGCACGAGGTTGGCGCTGACCGCCTTGTCAACGCGGTCGCCGCTCACGCCCGGTTTGGCTCGGCCTGTGTGGTCGTCGACTTCGGCACCGCGATCACCTACGACGTCGTCTCCGACGATGGGGCGTACCTCGGCGGGGTGATCACGCCCGGCATCGAGATCTCGCTCGAGGCCCTGTCAGAGCGCGCCGCCAAGCTCCCCAATGTGGAGCTGGGGGAGCCGCGGACGGTGATCGGCCGCTCCACCTCAGAGGCGATCCGCAGCGGCATCGCGTTCGGGTTCGCCGGTCAGGTCGAGGGCATCGTGAGGCGTCTGCGCGCGGAGCTCGGAGAGCACACGCGTGTGATCGCGACCGGCGGCTTCTCGACCGTCATGTATCCGCTGATCAGGGACGCGATCGATGAGGTGGACGAGTTCCTGACGCTCACCGGACTGCGACTGATCTGGGAGCTCAACCGCTGATCAGTCGCCGTGGGGCACCGGTACGTCGGGTGACATGGCTGCCGCCGCGGCCAACTGCAGAATCGCTCGGCTCGAGCGGTCGGCGGGTGCGTTCGCCCGCAGCTGCGCGTGTCTGTCCAGCAGCGCCCTGATCGCGTAGAACACGGGCAGGTCGTCGACATCGTCAGGCACGTCACAGGCCAGGCGGGCAAGCGCGATCATCTCACTGCCGTCGCCCGTGCGGAACTCGAGCAGCGCACCAACCTGCAGGTAGCCGGCGACACGGTCAAGCAGCAGGTGGCTCGCGCGTTCGCGCTCCCCGATCGCCGGACCGCTGACCGCCAGCGGCTCGCCTCGCGCGATGCGCAGAGCCTGGCCGGAGGCGAGAAGCGCCACCTGCTGGGGCGTGAGACCGGACTGCAGTGCCAGCCGCAGCTGGGCTGCGGCCGACACCGCGGTCGCGCCGTAGGGGGCGTCGGAGGCGAAGACGATCTGGGCGGCGGGGACCAGCGAAAAGAGCGCAACCAGATCCTGAGAGACCCACCAGGCCGTGTCGATCAGCACGTTGGGCAGATCCGCGATCACCCGCCACAGCCACGACAGGTCAGAGACGGCCGCGTGGGCGAGAATCACGCGGGCGTTGGGGTAGCGGCCGGCGTTTGCGACCACGTGCTCACCCAGCGCTGGAATGCCCCGGCCGGCGTGGATCAGGATCGGCACGGTGCGCTCATGCGCAAGCGCAAACAGGCGCGGGATGTCGGGGTGATCGAGCGTGAAACGCTCGGCCCGTGGGTGCAGCTTGATCCCCTGGGCGCCGCGGGTGAGGGCGCGCTCGGCTTCGCCGAGCGCGCCCTCACCCGGCTTGACCCGACAGAACGGCACGAGC
>JAJZID010000216.1 GCA_021810705.1 Actinomycetes bacterium | reverse complement strand
CAACGCGCTCGCCCGGCTGCGGGTCAAGCACCCGAGCAACCACCGCCGAGGAGCGCGATTGCGGCATCAGCGCGCCCTGGGCAAACAGCTGCGAGCCGAACGCGTCGTAGGGACCGTCCAGCACCAGCACCTCCGGCAGCTCGGGCAGCCCCGGTTGCGCGTTCCATGCGGGCGCAGCCCGGGCGGCGCAGCCCGCTGGCAGCGCCGCCCGCACAGCCTCGGTCTCAGACCGCAGCCAGTTCACCCGGATCGCCGACTCGGCGGGCTCGTTGACGGTTGCAAGCAGCGCCCGGGCGGCCTGCGGCCCAAGCTCGGTCCACCACAGCTCGGCCAACCAGTCCGGCACGGAGTGGCGCAGCGCCGCCGCTTGCGGGCTCTCCTCGGTCAGCGCCGCAAACCGCGCCGGCGCCTCGCGGCTGGCGCGCCGCAGCACCGCGTTGACCAGCGCGGCGCCCCCACGGCTATCCCGCTTGGCAAGCTCGACGCTCTCGTTCACCGACGCGTAGTCACTGACCCCGCCGAGGAACACGATCTGGAAGACACCGAGCCGCAGCGCCGTGAGCACCGCCGGCTCGAGCCGTTCGAGCGGACGTGAGGAGAGTCCCTGGAGCAGGTGGTCGAGCGTACGCCGCCGCTGGACGGTGCCGTAGACCATGGCCGTCGCGAGCGCCCGGTCGCGGGGTGCGAGCCCGACGGCTGCCGTGTGCAGCGCCCGATCGGCGAAGGCGTCCTGCTCAAAGACCCTCCGCAACACCGTATAGGCGGCCGCACGGGCCGGGGCGACGCTCACGCGCGGCGCCCTCGCAGGTAGTCCGCGTAGGCCATCCGCCGCCCGCCGGCGGGCTGCACCGTCAAAGGCTCGAGGCGGCCGTCCCGGATCTGCGCCTCCCAGACCCCGAGCCTGCTGCCATCGGGCGCCTCGAGGTAGGCACCGATGTGTGGCGAGAGCGCGCGCACCCGTCGCAGCTGCGCCTGGACCGCTTCAGCCGGGTCGAGCCGGCGCTCGCCGGGCTCAAGCTTCTCCGCGTAGGTGGCGGTGCCGTCATCCTGCTCCACACACTCGGGCTGCTCGTCCAGGGCGCGCACGAGCAGCTCACCGCCAAGCCGCGCAAGCCGCGCAGACAGTGAGCCGTAGTCGTCTGTGGGCAGGATCGCGGTGCGCTCGCTCAGGCAGACCGGGCCGCTGTCGAGACCCGCGCTCAGGCGCATGATGCAGACGCCCGTGCTCTCATCACCCGCGAGGATCGCGCGCTCGATCGGGGCGGCGCCACGCCAGCGAGGCAGAAGCGACGGGTGCACGCCCAGAATCGGCTGGCGTGAGAGCAGCGGCTCGCGGATCAGCTCGCCGTAGGCGCAAACGCAGAGAACCTCGGGATCCGCTGCCGCGATCAGCTCAAGTGCGCCCGGCTCACTCAGCGAGTCCGGCTGCGCCACCGCCAGCCCGAGCTCGTGCGCAGCCACCACCACCGGCGGGGATTGCAGGCGTCGCCCGCGCCCCTGGCGGCTGTCGGGCCTGCTGATCACGAGCCCCGGGCGATGCGGCGAGTCTGCGAGGCGCCGCAGCACTGCGGCCGCGAATGTGGAGGTACCGAGGTATACGGTCCTCACGCCTGCTGCTGGCGCTCCTGCCAGTCACGCAGGGTGCGCATCGCCTGCTTGCGCTGATCGCGTGGCGTGCGGTCGAGAATCAGCACGCCGTTCAAATGGTCAAGCTCATGCTGGATGACACGGGCCTCAAGCCCTGAGGCTTCGACCAGGATCTGCTCACCGAACTCATCCTGCGCGCTCACGCGGACATGGATCGGACGGTCGACGTCGACGTGCACGAGCGGCAGGCTGAGACAGCCCTCCTCGCCGATCTCCTGTTCGCGAGATGACCACACTATCTCGGGGTTGACGAGCGCGGCGAGCGGAGCGCCGACCTGTACGCGGTAGACGAACAGCCGGTGCAGCACCCCGACCTGGGTGGCCGCCAGCCCGATTCCGAGCCCGTCGTCCATCAGCAAGCCCATGCGCTCAACCTCGTCGCGCAGCGCCTGGTCAAAGCGCTCCACGGGGCGCGCCTTGGTGCGCAGCACCGGGTCGCCGAACTTGCGGACCTGCGCCAGCGCGGCGTCACGCCGCGCCACCACCTCGGGGTCGAGGCCTGGCTGCTCGTCCGCGGTCTGCTCGTCCACCTCTTCCAGCGCGTCGCTCACACTTTGAGTCTATTCCCGCGGGACACGTGAGGCTCATTGCGGGTCGACGTCGACGCTGAGCGTGACGGCACGGTGGCTGCCGGAGGCGGTGAGCGCGTCCACGGCTTCTCTGCTGGCCGCGACCACCGCCCCACGATCGGCGCTCTTCAGCACCAGCTGGCAACGCGCGCGACCGCGCAGCGCAAACAGCGGCGCCGGGCCGAGCACCGCCACCGTCGTGGGCGGCGCGCCGGTGGCGACGTGCTGGGCCAGCGCGTCGGCTGCAAGCCGCGCGTCGTCCGCATCGGCGGCGGCACAGATGATCCGCACCAGGGTCGCAAACGGCGGGTAGCCGAGCGCCTTGCGACGGCGCAGCTCGCCGCGCACGAACGTCTCCGAGTCGTGGCCTGCAGCCAGGAGGATCGCGCGTGCCGTCGGATCCTGTGTCTGGACCAGCACGCGCCCGGCGGCGCTCCGACCCGGTCCGCCGCGTCCGGTGCGCCCGGCCAACTGCGTGATCAGTGCGAAGGTGCGCTCCTCGGCGCGAAAGTCGGGGAAGCGCAGCGTCTGGTCGGCGTCGACCACGACACCGAGCCCGACATCGCGGAAGTCGTGGCCCTTGGCCACCATCTGCGTGCCGACCAGGACACCGCTTGAGGCGGCGTGAAAGCGCTCGAGGATCCGTGCGCGCGCGTCAATCCCGGCGGCGTCGGCGTCCAGGCGCATGATCGGGAAGTGCTCGCCACCGAGCGCCTGCTCGAGCTCGTGCTCGAGCCGTTCGGTGCCGGCGCCGTGACGCGCCAGCGAGACCGAGCCACAGTCGGGGCAGCGGTCGGGCACGCGCTCGCGGTGGCCGCAGTGGTGGCATGCCATGAAGCCGTGTGCGCGGTGCAGCACCAGCGCCACGTCGCAATGCGGGCACATCCAGGTTCGCCCACAGGAGCCGCAGGAAAGAAAGTTCGACCAGCCACGGCGGTTGAGCAGGACGATCGCCTTGCCACCCTCGCGCCGGCAGTCTGCGAGCGCCAGCCGGGCCTGCGGGTGCAGCGGGTTGTGCAGCCCGCGCATGTCGAGGATCTCCACCGCCGGCATCAGGCCACCGTCAACGCGGTTTGCGAGCAGCAACCGTCGGGCGCCGAACACGGTCTCCGGCCGTGGTGTGGCGCTGCCGTAGACGAGCAGCGCGCCGTGCTGCAGCGCCCGGCGTGCCGCGACGGTGCGCGCGTCGTAGCGCGGATCGCCCTCGTGCTTGTAGGAGCTCTCGTGCTCTTCGTCAACGACGATCAGGCCGATGTCGGGCAGTGGCGCGAACACGGCGGAGCGCGCACCGACACAGATGCGAGCCGCGCCGCTGGCCAGCCGCGACCACTCCTCGTAGCGGCGGCCGTCGCTCATGCCCGAGTGCATCACCGCCACGATCTCACCGAAGCGCGCGCTGAAGCGGGCCAATGCCTGCGGTGTGAGCGCAATCTCGGGCACCAGCACGAGCACGGTGCGGCCGGCGCGCAGCACGGTCTCGGCCGCCTGCAGGTAGACCTCGGTCTTGCCCGAGCCGGTGACGCCGTGCAGGAGCAGTGGCGCCTTCCCGGCGGGTTCGTGCGCCAGCGCGTGGCGGATCTCTGAGAGCGCGTCCTGCTGCTCAGCGGTCAGCGGCAGCGGCTCCACGGCGCTGCTCGAGACCGCAAAGCGCGGCAACGGACGGGGCGCGGCGGCGAGCTCGAGCGACAGCAGGCCGCGCGCCTCGAGCCGACGCACAAGCGGCGTCCCGAGCTCCGCCGCGCGGCGGGGCCCGCCGGCGAGGACCGCCAGCGCCTCGCGCTGGCGTGGACCCAGCGGCGGGCTGAGGCTGCGCGTGCCGGCCGTGACCTCGACCCCGGCCGCGGTCAGCGAGGCGACCAGCAGCCGCCGTTCGCGGACCCCGCGCAGCGCGCCCGGCGCCAACAGCACCTCGAGCGCCCGGGCAGGCGTCGAACAGTATTCCTCGGCCAGCCAGACGGCGAGCCCCACCAGCTCGGCCGGCAGCCTGGCGTCCAACACCTCGCTGGCGGTAGCCAGCCGTTCTGTCGGCAGCTCGGAGCGCTCGGCGAGCTCGGCGATCACCGCCGACAGCGTGCGCCCGGCGAAGCGCACCCGCAACAGCGAACCGACGTCGACGCCGC
>JAJZID010000215.1 GCA_021810705.1 Actinomycetes bacterium | reverse complement strand
CGAGCGACCTGATCCGCGTCGACCTGGCGACCGGGCATATGCAGGTTCGCGCTGGCCAGCAGCCGCTGCTCGTCGCCGGTGAGCGCCATCCACTTGGCCAGCACGTCATCAGAGTCGGGCAGCCGGGAACTGCCGTACGGTCTGGTGTCGTCGGGAAACTCGACGCAGTGCTCGCCGAGCAGCCGGCTGGTCTGCGGCTCGTAGGAGATGATCGGCCTGTGCGGATAGATCAGATAGGCGTACTCGGCGCCGCCACTTCGAGCTGCGCTCTGCGAGCCCCATACACGGATGAAGCCGAGGTCGCGGTACATCCCCCACTCCTCCTCGCCGACGCAGGAGCGCAGCAGCTCCCGTGCAGTCTGCTCTGCGCGCCGCTCACGCCCAGGATCGGGGAACGGCGTCGCGACCGGCATCCGCCGCGCCCGATAACGCTCCCAGGCCTCGTTCAGGCGCGGCGCGAGCATATCGGAGAGCAGCGCCAGGGCCACAATCGCAGAGACACTCAGCGGCAGCAGCACGTGCCGGCCCTCATCCGCCCGCGGCACGCGGAAAGAAAATCACGCGCTCCGCGTCGCGTGGCACCTCGGCGAAGCTGCGCACCATGACCGCCTCGCGCCGCCCATCTCGTCCGACGACGGGCACCGCTGCCCAGAGGCCGGTGTCCAGCTGCCGGCGGAACTCAGCGATGAGTTCGCGCTCCGCTTCAGGAAGCTCGACATCGCCCTCAGCGATCACGACCTCCCCATGGCCGGGTGTCATTCTGAGAAAGCGCACCCCGGGATTATCTCAGACTCGTCTAGCGGCGACCCCGTCAGACCGTCGCGACATAGCGGCCCCCGGCGACACGGCGGATGCAGCCGATCAGCTCGAGCTCCGCCAGTGCGGCGAGGGCACCGGCGGCGTCAGCTGGCCCGCCCAGCTGCGCGATTTCCGCGGGCGTCTCCGCGCCCGCCCGGATCGCTTCCAGAAGCACCTGCTGTTCGGGCCGCAACAGCGCGGCGGCTGGTGCTTGGGCCTGCCTGACGCCGACACCGCAGACCGCGTCAAGCGCATCCTGTGCGCTTCGGATCAGGAGCGCCCCACCTCGCAGCAGCCCGTGCGGCCCCTCCGACTGGCGGACCAACACCGATCCCGGCACCGCGCCCACCGGCCTGCCGTACGCCACAGCCAGCCCCGCGGTCCTGAGTGAACCCGAACGCGACGCACCCTGAACGACCACGGTCAGGTCCGCCAGCGCCGCCACCAGACGGTTGCGAGCCAGCAGCGACCAGCGCCGCACAGCCACTCCCACGCCAAGCTCGCCTACCGCCACACCTTCGCGCAGGATCTGCCGGTACAGGGCCCTGTTCGATCGTGGGTACGGCTGGGCGGCGTCTCCGGGCAGCACCGCAATCGTGCGGCCACTGGCCAGAACCGCACCACGGTGCGCCTGGCTATCGATCCCCACCGCCATCCCACTGAGGATCGTCATGCCGCTCGCGCTGAGCTCGCGGGACAACCCGAGCGCCACCTCACTGCCATAGCCGGTCGGTCTGCGGGTCCCGACGATCGCCACGGATCCATCCGCCAGCAGCTCGGCCAGACGCCGATAGCCACCGGCGACATGGAGCACCGCCGGGCCGCCGGCCAAGGCTCTGAGCGCCGCCGGGTAGGCCTGCTCACATCTGCAGACCAGCTCGAGGCCGACGGCCGTCGCACGTTGGCGGGCGGCCGCTGCCGCGCCCGGTCCGAAGCGCGCGTACTCCTGCTGGGGTCGCTCGGCGCTTGCGCGTCTGGCGACGACCCCAGCCCATAGCGCGACCAGCGCATCGTCGTCGAGCGCCAGGACCGTCTCGATCGGCCGGTGCACGTGATCCAGATAGCCACCCAGCCTCGCAAGCAGCCAGGTGCGCCGCAGGCATGCCTCGCAGGCCTGGACACGCATCAGATCGCCGCCACCTGATCGCCGAAGCGCTGGCGCAGACCGACCGCCGTCAGCACGTCCGCGCCAGACACCAGGTTGCGCCCATCGAGGTCGGCGACGGTGCGAGCAACCCGCAACACCCGCTCACGGCCGCGGGCCGACAGGACGCCGGCTGTGTATGCGCGGGCGAGGGCGGCCTGGGCTGCGGCGTCGAGGCGCACATGCTCACGGATCAGTGCCGCGTCCAGCTCGGCGTTGCAACTCGCGCCGGTTCCCCTCAGTCGCGAGCACTGCCGTGCGCGCGCTTGCTCGACCCGCGCCCGTACCGTCGCCGAGCTCGTCTGTGGCTCGCCGGCGAGATCCTGGACGACCGGCCGGTCAACGGTGACCAACAGGTCGAACCGGTCAAGCAACGGGCCACTCAGGCGGCGCGCGTAGCGGCGCAGCTCCGCCTCCGAGCATTGGCAGCGATCGCCCACCCCGGCGTAGCCGCATGGGCAGGGGTTGGTGGCCGCCACGAGCATGAAGCGGGTCGGAAAGCGAAGCGCTCGCTGGCCGCGCACAATCGTCACGCGGCCCTCTTCCAACGGCTGGCGCAGTGCCTCAAGCGCTGGCCGCTGGAACTCACTGAGCTCGTCCAGGAAGAGGACTCCCCGATGCGCGAGCGACGCCTCGCCAGGGCGTGGCGGCGTGCCGCCACCGACCAGGCCTGCGGCCGAAATGGTGTGATGTGGCGCGCGAAACGGCCGTGCGCTAACCAGACCCTGGGTGTGCAGCCCAGCCACGGAGTACAGCCGCGTCACCTCGATTGCCTCCGCTCTGCTGAGAGTCGGCAGGATCGAGGGCAGGCGGCGCGCGAGCATCGTCTTGCCTGTGCCCGGCGGCCCCTCGAAGAGCAGGTTGTGGCCGCCGGCCGCGGCAATCTCCATCGCCCTTATGGCGAAGGGTTGGCCACGTACATCGGCGAGATCGGGCAGCCGACGAGCGGTCGCGCGCGCCACATGCGTGAGCATCTCAGGATCAGGCGGAGTGACGCGTCCGGTCAGCACGTCCACGGCCGCGCGCAAACCGCTGACACCGAGGACACGCACACCACCGATGAGGGCAGCGTCGCGCGCCTGCGTGAACGGCACCACCAGCGCCGGAATGCCGTGTCGCCGGGCGCCTTCGGCGACCGCCAGAGTTCCCGCAGCCGCGCGCAGCTCGCCGCTCAGCGAAAGCTCGCCGAAGACAGCCACCTCAGAGAGCAGCTGCGGGTCGAGCTGAGCGCTGGCGGCCAGGACAGCGAGTGCCAGCGCGGCGTCGAAGCCCGGGCCGCCCTTGCGCAACGAGGCCGGTGCGAGGTTGGCCGTGATCCGCCGCAGCGGAAACTCATAGCCGGAGTTCTGGATTGCCGCGCGCACACGCTCGCGCGACTCGCGCACGGCCGTATCGCCGAGCCCGACGATCGTGAATGTGGGCAGACCCTGGCGGATGTCAACCTCGACGGAGATCCGGCGCGGCTCAACCCCGTCGATCGCAAACGTCGTCACCCTGGCAAGCATGCGCTCGACGGTACGGTCAAAGCCGTGCCGCGACCACGCCATTCTGTGACAGGTTTGTGCATTTCAACGCGGCGACTGCGCCGTTGTCACAGACACGCCACGCGCCGTCACACTCCCGACACGGTCATGGCCATACCGTCAGGCCCGTGACCACCGACCGACGCCGAAAGTTGGGCAGCCGCGGCGAGCAGATTGCCGCCGAGCACCTGGTCCGGCGCGGCTTCACAATCCTCGAGCGCAACTACCGCAGTCGCTGGGGCGAGATCGACATTGTGGCCTATGACGGCAGCCAGATCGTCTTCTGCGAGGTCAAGAGCCGCCTTGTCAACCGCGCTGGCCGCGACCCGCTCGAGTCGCTACACCGGCGCAAACGCCTCCAGGTCAGGCGCATGGCCAGTGAATGGCTGGCGGCGCGAAGTCACCCGCGGGCTCCCGGGTTGCGCTTCGACGCGATCGGCGTGACGCTCACGCCGGAGGGCGAGCTGGTTAGGCTCGACCATCTCGAAGCAGCATTCTGATGCGCCACCGCCCCACCGCTTGTCACTCGAATGACAGCTGCTGGTAGGCGGTGGAGCGAAACGAGCGGCGGTGCAGGGGCGTGACGCCGAGCCGCATGATCGCCGAGCGATGCTCCGGCGAGGCGTAGCCGACGTGCCTGGCAAAACCGAAACCTGGGTTGCGCTGGTCAACCCTGCGCATGTAACGGTCCCGTGTCTCCTTGGCGACCACCGAAGCCGCCGCGATCGCCGCGCTGGTCGCATCTCCCTTGATCAGGGCCCGCTGCTCGTAACCAAGTTCTGCCAGCGCGAACCCATCGCTGAGGCAGATCGCGCCATCGCAGGCAACCATGCGCAGAGCGGTGCGCAGCGCTTCCAGGTTGGTGACGTGCAGACCGCGGGCGTC
>JAJZID010000214.1 GCA_021810705.1 Actinomycetes bacterium | reverse complement strand
CGGCTTGGACTGCGCGGCCTAGGGTAGCGAACGCGCGCCCCAAGCTGTCCGCACGGCGCCCGAATCGGCGCCGATTGCTAATCTGAGCAGCTCACCGCGGCTGTGGTGAAATTGGTAGACACGCAGCGTTCAGGTCGCTGTGCTCTTACGGGCATGGGGGTTCGAGTCCCTCCAGCCGCATCGCAAAGCGCGAGCCCAGTCAGTGGGCTCGCGCGCGAGACTCGGGACCGCAAGCCGACGAACGCACAGAGGCCGGTACCGCAGCAGATGACGACGCTCAGCAAGATCGGCAGGGGACGCTTGGCTGTCGTTGCGGTTGTCGTGCTCGCGCTCGTGGCGCTCGCCGCGATCATCAGCTCGCAGCGCCCGCGCCGCACACCGAGCGCCTCCCAGCAGGTCGCCTTCTCCCCCAACCTCGATCCGGGAACGGCGCTCAGCGGGCCGGCTCCGAACTTCACGCTCACCGACCAGTACGACCGGCCGGTGTCGCTCAGCGACTTCCGCGGCAAGGTGGTGCTGCTCGCCTTCAACGACGCGCAGTGCACGACCGTCTGCCCGCTCACCACAACGGTGATGGCCGACGCCAAGCGGATGCTCGGCCACGCCGGCTCGCAGGTCGCGCTCCTGGGCGTCAACGCCAACCCGCGCGCGACGGCCGTCAAGTGGGTCAGGGCCTACACGGAGGTCCACGGCCTCACACACCTGTGGGACTTCACCACCGGCACCTATACGCACCTGCACCGCGTCTGGGCGGCCTACCACATCGCCGTTGAGATCGAGGCGGGGCAGATCGACCACACCCCGGCACTGTTCTTGATCAACCAGCACCAGCAGCTCACGCGCCTGTACCTGACGCAGATGTCCTACGCGAGCGTCCCCCAGCAAGCTCAGCTGCTCGCCCAGCAGGTCTCAAAGCTGCTCCCCGGTCATCCGGCTGTCCAGTCGCACCTCTCCTACGCCCCCGCCAAGAGCACGCCCCCCACCCAGCGCGCCGTGCTGCCCCTGGTCGGCCACGGCAGCGTCACCGTCGGGCCCGGCAGGCCACGGCTGCTGATGTTCTTCGCCAGCTGGGATCAGGAGGTGATGAACCTGCGGGCGCACCTTGACTACATGAACCGCTACGTGGCGCTCGCCAAGCACGCAGGCCTGCCGGCGCTGGTCGCCGTGGACGAGGCGAGCGTCGAACCGAACGCACGAGCTCTCCCACGCCTGCTCGCAACCCTGAAGACACCGCTTGACTACCCCGTCGCGATCGACGAGAGCGGCGCGCTCGCCGACGGCTACGGCGTGCAGGACGAGCCCTGGCTCGAGCTGGTCTCGCGCAACGGCACCGAGCTCTACTTCCGCGACCTGTCGACCAGCGGCTGGCCGTCGCTGGCGACGCTCGCCCAGCAGCTCCACGCCGCGCTTGCGACCTCAAGCGGCCCGCTGACCAAGACGGCCATCCGTGCGGAGCTGAGCGGTTCGCCGGCGCCGCTGGCCGCGCTGCACGCCCAGGCCAGCGAGCTGATCGGCACAGTCAAGGGGCTCAAGGAACGGATTCGTGCGCTGCGTGGCTACCCGGTCGTGGTCAACTTCTGGGCTTCGTGGTGTGTCCCGTGCCGCACCGAGTTCAAGCTGTTCGCCTCAGCCTCGGCGCGTTACGGCCGCCAGGTCGCGTTCCTCGGCGCAGACGTGAACGACCCCGCCGGCGACGCGCGCGCATTCCTGCGCCAGCACCCGGTCAGCTACCCGAGCTACCCGGTCTCACTCGGTGGCACAACCCAGATCCTGCCGCAGGGCCTGGCCGCCACACCCACCACCGTGTTCTTCAACCGCGTCGGCAAGATCGACGCTGTGCACATCGGCCAGTATGAGTCGCAGGGCACGCTCGATCTGGCGATCGCCCAGCGCGCGCTCGGCTGAGCCGCGGGCGCGCGAGCACCGTTAGCCGGTCGGGCCGTTCCAGCGTTCAAGCACGCGCGTGTCATGCTCGTGCCCGAGGATCGAGATCGTCGCCGGATCGAGCGCCAGGCGCGCCCCCAGGGTGACATCGCCGCCCGCCCAGCGCGCCGCCAGCGCCCGCAGCACATGGCCGTGGGCGAAGATCAGCACGTCACCGTCGGCGCGCACAGCCTCCTCGATCACGCCGTCCACGCGCGCGGCGACCTGCTCGGGCGACTCACCGCCAGGCGCGCCGTCTGACCACAGCTGCCAGCCCGGTCGCTCGCGCCAGATCTCCTCACTGGTCTTGCCCTCGTAGTGTCCGTAATCCCACTCGGTGAGCGCCGGCAGCACCTCGACCCGGTCACCGAACCCGGCGAGCCCCGCCGTTCGCCGTGCGCGCTGCAGCGGGCTTGACAGCACACGCGCGAAGTGCATCGCCCCAAGCAACGGCGCCAGCGCCCGTGCACGTGTCACCCCCGAGGTCAGCAGCGGCAGATCCGTGTGACTGGTGTGCCGGCCGTTCTGACTCCACTCGGTCGCCCCGTGGCGCACCAGCACCAGACGCGGCTCGCCGCCGCCTCCCAGCCAACTCATGTCGACTCGTGCTCCAGCTCGTGTGCGGCCAGGAGCGCCGCCCCAAGCACGCCTGCGGTGGCGCCCCAACGCGCCAGGCGCACGCTCGCACGGCCGCGCAGGCCGGGGTGCACGTAGCCGTCGGCAAAGCCCGCCGCCGTTTCCAGCAGCAGCTCGCCGGCGGCAGCCCCACCACCGCCGATCACCACCTCGTCAGGGTCAAAGGTGTTGATCGCGTTGGCGATCCCGACACCCAGCGCGTGCGCCCAGCGTCTGACGGCCGCCGCGGCGGGCTCGTCGCCGGCGCGCGCGGCCGCCACAGCGTCCGCACCGCGCACCGGCTGTCCGCCGCTGGCAAGCCGGCCGAGCGCCGAGTCTGGATTCTCGTGCGCGGCAGCCTGGGCGAGATGGTCAAGCGCCGTGCCTGAGGCGAGCGACTCGAGCGAGCCGGGCTGCGGGAAGTTTCCCGAGGGGGCCTGCATCTCGGGCTCGCAGGCCAGCCCGATCAGCGTCATGCCAAGCTCACCGGCGCCGCCGCTGCCACCCCGGAAGATGCGCCCATCGATCACCACACCGCCGCCGATCCCCGTGCCGACCGTGATCATCACAAGGTTCCGGGCAACGAGCCCCATGCGCTCGTCGTGAGCCTCGGCCAGGGCCGCGACGGTCGCGTCGTTATCGACGTAGACGGGGACCCCGAGCCGCTCGCCGAGCACCTGACGCAGCGGCACGCCGGCCAGCGGGATGTTCGTTGACGCGGCGATCTCCCCGGTCGCAAAGCGCACGATCGATGGCACGCCGATCCCCACCGCGCCACACCCGCCCTCGCCGGCCACCTCGCCGACGATCGCCACGAGCTGGTCGATCAGCGCCTCGGCACTGTCGAGCACCGTCGGCTGCTGAAGGTGCTCGCCCATCCCATCGGCACCGAGCAGCGTGGCGGCGACCTTCGTGCCACCAACGTCCACCCCAACCACATTCGTCATAGGCGCGCAGCCGCCGCGTCGTCAAGCAGCACGACGATGTCCTCGACGTGCTCTGCCAAAAGCGAGGCCGGCACCTTGGGCGTGTGCGGCGCGTCCGGCGCGAAGGCGGCGGCGATCGGGTCGGCCTTCTCCTCACCCATCGCCAGCACGATCACTCGCTTGGCGTGGCTGAGCGCGGAGAAGGTGAGCGTCACGCGCGGCACGAACGGCTCGAGCCCCGCCTCCGGCACCCCGACCGCAAAGCGCGCCCGCTCGTTCAGCGACTCCTGACCCGGGAACATCGAGCAGATGTGGCCGTCTGAGCCGATCCCGAGCAGCACCAGCTCAAAGCGGATCGCGCCGGGACCACCACCGACGTGCTCGAGCTCGCGCTCGTACTCGAGCGCCGCCTCCTCATGGCCGCGCTCGCCCAGGATACGGCGGCAGAACTCAACCTCCACACCGGCTCCTGCAAGGGGATCAAGCAGCGACTCCTTGACCATCTTGAAGTTCGAGCGGTCATCCTCAGGGTCGACACAGCGGTCGTCTGAGAACCACAGCTTGGCACCGCGCCAGTCGTCCGGATGCTGGCTGGCGGCCAGCCCGTAGGCGTGACGCGGCGATGAGCCACCGGTCAACACCACGTTCTCACCGGTCGCGGCGGCGGCGCTGAGCGCGTCGGCACAGGCCTGTCCAGGGTCGTCGAGGACCCGAATATCGATGCTCATTGGCTGAAGCTCCTCGCTGCTTGTAGGGCGGGACCGTAGATATGATCCCGGATCAGCGCCTGCCTGACGCCCTCCCCGAGGATCCCTGCCTCGCCGCGTGAGGCACCGAACAGCTGCCACTGGCGGGGCTTTGAACCGGCGCGCTGCTCGCGTGCGACCAACC
>JAJZID010000213.1 GCA_021810705.1 Actinomycetes bacterium | reverse complement strand
GCCGTGGTCGATGTGCGCGATGATCGAGAAGTTGCGGATGTGGGCCTGGTCCATACGGGCTCACCAAGAGTAGGCGTGCGCCAACGGCTAGGGACGGCTCGTCACCGTCAGCTCATCGAGCAACGCGACAAGCCCCGCACGGCGTCGCTCGACGCTGAAGCTCTCCAGCACACGCTCGCGGGCCGCCTCGCCGCTGTCCAGGTGCAGCGCCTCACGCACGCCCAGTGCGATCGTGCGCGGATCATCGTCTGCGAGCAGCACGCCGGTCTCGCCGACAACCTCCGGCAGCGCCCCGGCACGGGTCGCGACCGGAACACAGCGGGCCAGCATCGCCTCAGCCAGCGCGACTCCGAAACCCTCGTGGCGAGAGGCCTGCACGTAGACATCCGCGCGCTCGAAGAGCGCGTCGAGCTCCTCCTGCTCGAGCCAGCCGGTCAGGCGCACGTTGGCGCTCGCGACCCGGCGCAACTCGCTGCCGGCGTCGCCGACGATCTTGCCGGCCAGCACGAAATCGACCTCGGGCACGTGTGCGGCGGCCGCCACAAAGGCACTCAATCCCTTGCGCGCCAGGTTTGCATGATCGACCACCCCAACACTCAGCGCCAGCGGCCGCTCGCCGGGTGGACGCCGGCCGGTCCGACCCGCCGCCGCGCCCCCGTAACGGTCCGGGATGCCGTGGTAGAGCACGCGCACCTGCTCCGGCGCGATGCCGGCGTTGCGCCAGAGTTCCTGGCGGGAATACTCGGAGTTGGTCATCAGGATGCGGGCGCGGCGCATGATGAAGCGGCTGAGCACAGCGCGCGCGCCGCCCAGCTGGTAGCCGTAGCCGAACTCGGGCTCGGCGGCCGTGTCGAAGCCGCCGACGATGAACAGCGACGGCCGGCGCAGCAGCCAGGCGAGCGTGAACGGCAGGAACGTGTGCCAGGACGCCCACCAGCCGACGATCACATCCGCAGCCAGCACCTCCCGGAGCACCCGGCGCGGGTCGCTGAAGTGGCCCGGCTGGTAGAGCTCATGCACGTCGTAGCGTTCGGCCAACAGACTCTCGTCGAGCTCGATGAAGCTCGCCCGCCGGCTCTTGACGAACAAAAGGCGCGGCGCGCTGGCGCTCACGCGACCGCCCGCACGTCGTGACTGACCCCGCTCTCGCGTCGCGACCGCGCGCTTGCCGCCGTGGCCAGCGAGCCGCCGACCGCCAGCAGCGTCCAGGTGACCGGGTCCTCCAGAAAGTCGGCGTAGAGCATCGTGTGCAACACCAGCGCCACGAACGCGGCCGCGACGGCGATCCGGTACGGGTCACCGCGCGCGCCCCGGAACAGCGCGACGGCAGCGGCCACCAGCAGCGCCAGGTAGAGCAGCTCGCCGATGATGCCCTGCTCGGCGCCGATCGTGATCGCGATGTTGTGCGAGTCCGAAACCGAAGCGGCGGGACCCGGGAAGTGGTGCTTGTACTCGGTGGTGAACGAACCGGAGCCAAAGCCGGCAAGCGGTCTGTCAAGGAAGAGCTGCACGCCACCGGTGATCAGGTTGGCCCGCCCGCCGGAGGCCAGATTGAAGTTCTGCAGGCCGAACTTGCTCGGATGGGTCACGACGACCGCGCCGCCGATGACCACCACGACCAGGCCCAGGTAGATCACCGGGCGCGCCCGCCAGCGCATCGCCGCCAGCACCGCCATGCCGGCCGCCAGCGCCACCAGGCTGGAGCGCGACAGCGTGAACACCAGGCAGGTCCACATGATCGCGAGCAGGGCGATCGAGCCGAGCTGGACCCGCACGCGCCTGTCGTAGAGCAGCACGGTCGTCGCCAGCAGCATCACGAGCGCGAGGTAGCGACCGAAGATGTTGGGGTCAAAGAACACGGAGTTGACCGTGAAGTAGGCGTGCAGCGAGTTTGAGAGCACGAGCTTGGAGCTGAGGATCAGGTGCTTGGTGATCTCCTCGACGTAGCCGACAAACGAGAACGCCACGGCCAGTGTGAGCGTCACAGCCAGGCACTGAAGCAGCAGCCTGCGGCTCCACTCGAGGTCGCGCAGCCGCGCCAGAAGCAGCGCGAACGGCAGGTAGAAGAAGACCTCGTTCTGCAGCGCCTTGACGAAGCCCGCGGGCGCGCCCGTGGCGGGCGAGTAGAGCGACTGCAGCGCGTAGAGCACGACGTAGGCGGCCAGCAGCTTCTCAAACAGCAGCCGCGGCGGGCGCTCTGGCGCCGTCGCGCTCGCCGCGTCGGGCCGCGCAACCCGGGCGTGCCACAGCACCGGCACCAGCCACGCGAGCGCCGAGGCGGCGATCACGAGGTAGAGCGGCACCAGCAGGTTGTTGGTGGTGCCCCCCGAGGCGATCGGGATCCGGAACGGCACCGTCAGCGCCGTGAGCGGCGCGACCACCCAGGGGACGCGGTGGATCGCCCAGGCGGCGATCCCCAGAACGACCAGCGCGACCAGGGCACCGATCACCGCCTCAAGCGGGTGACGGTGCACGAAACCGAGCTGCGGGGAATGCCAGACATCGACCAGCAGGAGCACCGGCGCGAGCACCAGCGCGCCGAGCATCGCCCATGCCCGCCGCTCGTCGCTGCGCGCGAGAATCGCCGTCGCCGCACAGACGGCCGCCACGACCAAACCCAGCCGCGGCCACGGACCGGTCAAGACAGCGATGCTCAACACGGCGCGAAGCCTAGACGGTCGTGGGCTGGCTCACACACGACCGAGCCGCCGCGCCAGCATCATCTCGATCTGCCGCCACTCGGCGATCCGCATGTGGCTCACGGCCCAGACGTAGAAGGCGCCGGCCGCCAGCACAGCGCCCCCGACCGAGACGAGCTGCCCTGGGATCGAGATACCCACAACGCTGTTGAGCCCAGCCCACACGAGCCGTGCGACCGCGCCGGTGATGATCGATGCGATCAGGATCCTGGCCGTGATCATCGTCGTCCGTCCCAGCTCGAGGTTGCCGTTGAAGCCGATTCGCAGACGGCGCAGCTGCAGGAATGCCATCACCACGTTGGCGGCGGCGGTCCCGATCACCAGCCCGGCGATCCCCAGCGGCTTGTACAGGCTGAGGCTGACCACGACATCCACAGCCAGGTTGAGCACCGCCAGCTTGGCTGGAATCCAGGGGCGGCGCAGAGCGAAGAAGGTGCGGGTGAGCAGCAGGTTGATCCCGGCGAACGGCAGGCTCCAGGCAAACCAGAAGAGCGCGATGGAGGTCAGGTCGAGCGACAGCGCGCGGAACTGCCCGTGCTCGAAGAGCAGGCGAATGATCGGCCGGCCCAGCATCATCAGCCCAGCGGCCGACGGGATCAGCAGCAGGTTTATCTGGCGCATGCCGTTGCCGATCGTCGCCCGCATCGTCCGCGGGTCGCGGCGGGTGGCCTGCCGGCTCAGCGTCGGAAACAGGACCGTCGCCACCGCCACGCTGAACACCCCCTGGGGCATCATGTAGAGCAGAAAGGCCGCCTGGATCGCACGCGGGCCGTCCGGCGAGACCAGCGCCCCCAGGCTGGAGTTGATCAGCGCATCGAGGTTGATGATCCCGAGCCCGACCGTGACCGGCAGCATCAGCACAAAAACCTCGCGGATCCGCGGGTCGTGCCAGTCGATGTGCGGCGTGAGCCGGAAGTCGATCCGCCGCAAGCCCCAGAAGATCAGCAGGAACTGCACGATCGTCGCCAAAAGCCAGCCGATCGCGTAGGCGTAGATCCCATGACGCCCCAGATGGCTGTGCAGGAGCACGACCGTGACGATGATCACGATGTTCCAGACGATCGGAGCGAGTGCCGGGATCGCAAAGTGGTCGTAGGACTGCAGCACGCCCGTGAGCACGCTCGTCATCGCCAGGAACACGACGACCGGAAGCATGATCTGGGTGAGCGTCGCGGCGGTGGCGCCGGCGAAGTTCTTGCCGGACAGCAGCGGCAGCAGCAGGCCCGCCAGGCCGATGCCGACCACCGTGATCGCGCCGAGGACGATCAGCACGATCCAGAACATGCTGCTTGCCAGGCGGAAGGCCTCGCGCCTGCGCCCCTCCTGCAAGAGGCGCGTGAACACGGGCACAAAGGCTGCCGAGAGCGCCGCCTGCGCGAACAGGTTGGTCATCAGATTCGGAATCTGCGAGGCGATCGTGAACGCGGAGGCGGCAAGCCCGGTTCCGAAGATCGCGAGCGCAATCGCGTCCCGCAACAGCCCCGCGATCCGCGAGATCAGGGTCGCCGACGCGAAGATCGCGGTGTTGGTGGACACACGGCTGCGGGGGGTGTGATCGGCAGCGGCCAAGGGCCGCTATAGTACGGCCCCGCCCATGGCCAACATTCACTCACAGAAGAAGCGCATCGAGCGGGCGCTGCGCGAACGCGACGAAAACCGCCGCTATACCTCGC
>JAJZID010000212.1 GCA_021810705.1 Actinomycetes bacterium | reverse complement strand
TGCATGCCGATGCGGCGATCCAGCCCCATCCCGCGTGCGACCTCCTCCACGTCGGCGCCGGTCTCCTCGCAGACGTTGGCGATCTCGTTGATGAACGAGATCTTGGTGGCCAGGAAGGCGTTGGCGGCGAGTTTGATCATCTCGGCGCTGGCGATATCCGTGCGTACCAGCGGCGCGTGCAGCGGCGCGTAGAGCGCCACCACGGCATCCCCGGCCCAGCCGTCGCCGTCGTCGCCCACCACGACTCGGTCGGGGTGGCGGAAATCCTCGAGCGCAACCCCCTCCTTGAGGAATTCCGGGCAGGAGACGTACTGCATCGCGCCCTTGCCGCTGCGCTCGAGCTCGCGCCGGATCGCACGGCCGGTGCCCACCGGGACAGTCGACTTCATTACGATCGCATGCCGGTCGGAGCTGGGCATCGCCGCGACCACGGCGTTCACCGACGAGAGGTCCGCATCGCCGGAGTAGGTTGGCGGCGTGCCCACGGCGATGAACAGCAGCCTGCAGTGCTCGAGCGCCACCTGAAGCTCTGTGCCGAAGTGCAGACGCTCGCGGTTGGCGGCCACCGCCTCGGCCAGGCCTGGCTCGTAGATCGGCATCTCGCCGCGCTCGAGCATCGCGATCTTCGAAGCGTCGATATCGACGCACCACACGTCGTTGCCGAGCTCGGCGAAGCCGACGGCGCTCACCAGCCCAACGTAACCTGTGCCGATCACCGCGACCGGTTCGCGCAAGCTGCTCATAGGCCGCCACAGACTAGCGACTCGGCGCCTGGGCAAGCGTCAAGGCGCGCGTGTGAACGACGCGGCCATGGCGATCATCTGGTTGTTGGGGATGTTGTTCTGCAGGGTGTTGGCGATCCAGTACACCGCATGTGCGGTCTTCCAGGCGACCACCGCAAGCGAACCGCCCTGCGAGTACTCGTAGAGCAGCCTGCCGTTCACCGTGCGCTCGGCGGTCGGCTGGCGCAGGATTGGCGGCCCGGCCGCGTGGCCACCACCGGGCCACGTGGTCCCCTGCACGTTGGCGTATTCGCCGGTGCCGAGGTCGGTGGCGCCGCCCGAGGTGAGCACCAGGGTCATGACGTAGGAGCGGTAGCGCACGCCGCCTGGGCTCACGATCTCGTAACCGCGCGGGTAGGAGTGGGCATATGCCGAGGCCGGCTCGTAGCCGATGTCACAGTTGCCCGATGCAGCCAGGCAGTAGGTGAAGTCGGCGGGCATGTCCTTCGGGTAGTAGACGGGCAGCCCGACGGCGCCGAGGGCGGCGGCCTGCTGGCGCCCGCCGGCGACGTCGGCAACCATTCCGGACGGTGCCCGGTAGGGCCCGGGTGCCGGACCGGTGCCGTGGCGCCGGCCGCCCGCTCGACCGGGCTGCGAGGCCGCTCGCGAGCTGGCCTTCGGCGGTCGGGTCGGCGTCATGAACTCCCGGTAGGCCTGCTGCGCCGCCGCCTGGCTGAAGATGACGTCGTCCTCGCCGTTGATCGTCGCGTACCCGGTGTAGGGGAACGGAATCGACTTCAGGCGGCTGCCGTCGGCGTTGATCGCCAGATCGAAGAGCTCGATCAGACCGTCGGTGGAGTGCAGCAGGCTGTCTGATTGCACGTCCTTGGCAAAGTCGGTGAGCAGCTGTGTGCGGTCGGTGAGCAGACGGCTGGAATCGAACCCCTGCTTGGCCCAGCGCAGGAAATCCTGCTGGCGGGCCTGCCGGACGAAATCGGTGTCGTTGTGGCGGAAGCGCACGAACGCAAGCGCCGTGTTTGCGCCGCCGAGGTCGGCGCCGGAACCGCCGCACATCCGCTGGTAGCCGGGCTGGATGTTGATGCTCGAGTAGTTGGTGGTGGGGTCAGCCGGGCCGATGCTGTGGTTGTAATAGCGCTGGTCGACCTGCGCGTAAACGCAGCCGATCGCGTTGATCAGATTCGCGAAGCTCGCGAAGTCAACCAGCAGCAGGTGATTGACCTGCAGGTTCGGGATGACGTCGGCGCGCAGCGTCGCAAGCAGCAGCGATGGCCCACCCTCCGAATAGGCTGCGTTGATCTTCTCGACGCCGTAGCCGGGCACCTGCACCGCCAGATCGCGCGGGATCGACAGCGCGTTGATCGTGGTCGAGCGGTCGTCCACACGCACCAGCATCATCGTGTCGGTGTTGCCGGGGCTCTGACCCTGGCCGTAGCGGTGGTCGACGCCGATCAGCAGCAGCGTCTGTGGTGCGCCGGGGGCCGGGAGCACCAGGTGCCTGACCCTGACCGGCTTCTGGACGTTGATGATCCTGACGGCGTCGTTGATCGCCAGAAGCCCGGCGGTGGCGGTGGCGGCCGCGGCACAGACGACCACGATAACCAGCGCCAAAAGCGCCCGCCACAGAGCCCCCAGCCGGGTGCGCGGCCCCACGCGCATCGAGCGACCGCGGGCTAACGCGTCCCCGACGTCCGCTCGGCGACGCGCAGAAACGCCTGCGTGCGACGCTGCTCGCCCAACGCCAGCTGGTGGCGCTCGCTGTCGGGCTCGGCGCTCGCCAGCTCGCGCTCCAGCTCCGTCAGCCGTTCGCGCAGCGCACCCGCGTCGAGCTCTTCGGGGCGGTGGATCTCCGCCACCAGCAGCATCGCGTGGTTGGCGCCGACCTGCAAGTACCCCTCTGACTGGGCGAAGCGCAGCGGTTCGCCCTCGCCTACATAGAGCCGCAGCTCTGTCGGCTCGAGCATCGCCAACAGCGGCGTGTGGTTGGCGAGAATCCCGATCTCGCCAACCGTGGTGCGGGTGGAGAACATCTCCACCTTGTCATCGAACACCGACCCTTCGGGGGTCAGGATCTCGACCTGGAAGGGTGTGTGCGCCACCGCTCCTCCTAGCTCTCGCCCTTGCCCGCCGCGACCACCTCGTCGATCGTGCCCTTCATGAAGAAGTGCCGCTCAGCGACCTCGTCGTGCTTGCCCTCGAGGATCTCCTTGAAACCACGGATCGACTCCGCCACGGGGACGAACACACCGGGGGTTCCGGTGAACTGCTCGGCGACGTGGAACGGCTGCGAGAGGAACCGTTCGATCTTGCGGGCGCGGTTGACGGTCAGGCGATCGTCGTCTGAGAGCTCGTCAATACCCAGGATCGCGATGATGTCCTGCAGCTCCTTGTAGCGCTGCAGCACCTGCTTGACCTCATTGGCGACGTTGAAGTGCTCCTCGCCGAGAATCTCAGGCTTGAGGATCGTGGAGGTCGAGTCGAGCGGGTCAACCGCCGGGTAGATCCCCTTTTCGGCGATCTGGCGCGAGAGCGTCGTGGTCGCGTTGAGGTGCGCGAAGGCCGATGCCGGCGCCGGGTCGGTGAGATCGTCGGCGGGAACGTAGATCGCCTGGACCGAGGTGACCGAGCCCTTGAGCGTCGAGGTGATGCGCTCCTGCAGCGCCCCCATCTCGGAGGCGAGCGTCGGCTGGTATCCGACCTGTGAGGGCATGCGGCCGAGCAGTGCCGAGACCTCGGAGCCGGCCTGCACGAAGCGGAAGATGTTGTCGATGAACAGGAGCACGTCCTGGCCCTCCTCATCGCGGAAGTACTCCGCCATGGTCAGGCCGGAGAGCGCAACGCGCATGCGTGCGCCCGGGGGCTCGTTCATCTGCCCGAAGACGAGCATCGTCTTGTCGATGACGCCCGACTCCTTCATCTCGAGCCACAGGTCGTTGCCTTCGCGCGAGCGCTCACCCACGCCGCAGAACGCCGATAGGCCGCCGTGTTCCTGGGCGAGGTTGTGGATCAGCTCCTGGATGATCACGGTCTTGCCGACACCGGCGCCGCCGAACAGGCCGACCTTGCCACCCTTGGCGTAGGGCGCGAGCAGATCCACGACCTTGATGCCGGTCTCGAACATCTCGGTGGTCGGGCTGAGGTCCACGACAGTTGGCGCCTCGCGGTGGATCGGCCAGCGCTCCACCTCCGGGTCGATCGCGGCGCCGAGGTCGATCGGCTCGCCGAGCAGGTTGAAGATCCGCCCGAGCGTCGCCCGGCCGACCGGCACTGTGATCGGCGCACCGGTGTCGACCACCTCAAGACCGCGGGAAAGACCGTCGGTGGTGTCCATCGCAACGGCGCGCACGCGGTCATCACCGAGGTGCTGCTGGACCTCCAGCACCAGCAGCTCATCCTGCTGGGCGGAGATATCCACGTCCTCCTCGGCGGCCGCGGCGACCGGCCGCGTCACGGTGATCGCATGGTTGATCTCGGGCAGCTTGCCGGGGAAGGTCGCCTCCACGACGACCCCCTGGATCGAATCGATCCGCCCTACGTTCTTTTCAGTGGTGACTGCCATTTCTCTCCAGTTTTCAGTCTGCTCAGGTGCGTTAGAAGTTGCGTGAATCCTGCCCGATGGCGCCGCTAGCCCAGGCCCTCTGCAC
>JAJZID010000211.1 GCA_021810705.1 Actinomycetes bacterium | reverse complement strand
CGGCCGGCATCCGCCGGCGCTAAGCTCGCCACTGGCAACCCCGCCAACGAGCGCCCGTAGCTCAGGGGATAGAGCGTTCGCCTCCGGAGCGAAAGGCCGCAGGTTCAAATCCTGCCGGGCGCGTCAGAGCAAGCCCCGCAAGTCGCGGCGACCAAGCACAGGCTCGTCGCTCAATCCGCGCCCGCCGGGCGCTCGATCGGTTCCGGCCGGCCAAGATAGAAGCCCTGGGCGTAGTCAACGCCGTATAGGCGCAGCAGTTCCAGTGTTTCGGCGTCCTCCACCCCCTCGGCGACCGTTGTCTGGCCGAACTGCGCCGCAAGGTTGACGATCGCCTTGACGAGATGCTGATCGGCGGTGTTCGTCGTGAGCTTGCGGACGAACTCGATGTCGATCTTGATGATGTTGACCTTGAGACGTTTCAGGTAGGTGAAGCTGCCAAACCCGGTGCCGAAGTCATCGACGGCGATCGCGCATCCGAGCCTGGACAATCCCTGAACGAAGCGGTTCCCGTTGCTGATGTCATCCATCAGCGCGGTCTCGGTCAGCTCAAAGATGAGGTTCTCAGGATCTGCGCCGGACCGTTGGATCTGTTGCTCGATGTCGGTCAGCAGCGAGCGGTCGGCCACTGACCGCGCAGACACGTTCACGTGGACGGCCACACCTTGGGCCGCAAGCCGGATCGCCTGCCCGATGACCCAGCGGTCGATGTCGACGATCAGCCCGAACTGCTCGGCCGCCGGCAGGAACTTGCCGGGCGCGACGAGCTCCCCATGGCTTCCGATCATGCGCACCAACAGCTCGATAAAGGCCCTCCCACCGGCGAGGGGCACGATCGGCTGCGCGTGGAGCACAAACCGGCCCTCGTCAAGCGCGTCGCGTGTCCGCCCGACCCATACCAGCAGCTCTTCTTCGCGACGGGCTCGCTCGCGCTCGGCGTGCTCCTTGCTCATATCCCGGAACACGACCACGACGCCACGGCGGGCTGAGCCGTCGATCAGCGGCGAGGCTGAGTACGAGACCGGTACGAGCCTGCCGTCCTTGGCCGTGAAGCAGTCCTCGCCGACGATCGCGTTGACGCCTTCGACGCAGAGCTCTCTGAATTTGCACTCCTCCGCCGGATAGGGGGTCCCGTCAACGTGCTGGAAGTGAATCGCATCGTGCACTGAGTTCCCCAGAAGCTCGTCCTGGGTCCATCCGAGCATCTCTGAGCACGCTGTGTTCATTAGCACCAGGCGACCGTCACCGTCGATGACACACAATCCTTCACCCATGTTCTGCATGACCGCGGCACGCAGATCGTCGGCCCGCCGGATCTCGGTCACGTCGAGCACAGCGTGACCAATCCCGATCACCCTGCCGTCCACGGTCACGGGGTAGTAGCTCGACAGCCAGGAGCGCTGACTGCCTGGCCGCGAGGCGTCGGGGCCCTGAGCAGCGACGTTGACCACAGGCCCGCCGGTCCGCAGCACCTGTTCGAAATGCGGTTTGACCCGCGGCCACAGCTGAGGTGCCGCTTCGGCAACCGTGCGGCCGAACAGGTCGAGTGGATCGCTGCCGTAGATGGCCGCCAGCCGCGTGTTGACGTGAGCGATCCGGAGGTCTCGGTCGACGAACGCGAGGCCCATTGGCGCGGCCGAATACAACGACTCCAATAACGCCAGCGATTCGACTGCCCGGCGGTGGGCGTCGGCGAGTTCCTGCTCGACGCGGCGCTGCTCGCTGACGTCACGGATCTCGGCGCTGACCACCGGGCCGGTGGCGCTGTCGTGAGGGGTCAACCGGATCTCGAGTGGGAATTCCGTCCCGTCCTTGCGCAGGCCCAAAAGATCGAGCCCGGCCGCCATCGGGCGGGCGTGCGGTGAGCGGGCAAACGCAGCCCGGTCTTCAACGTGCTGGCGGCGGACCCAGACCGGCATCAACATCTCGACAGGCTGGCCGACGAGCTCACCGGCACCGTAGCCGAACAGGTGCAGCGCCGCCCCATTGGCCTGCTGGATGGTGCCGTCACTGTCCACAGTCAGCATCGCGTCAGCCGAAGCCTCAAACAGCAGGCGCCGGGCGTCCTGCTCGCGCTGCAGCTCGCCGGTCAGCCGCTCCAGCTCGCTGTCGTCGCTCGCGACGACCAGAAAGCCATCCTCCAAGCCACCGTAGCCCAGCCGGGGACTGACTGAGACCTGGGCTGTGAAGGCGGCGCCGTTGCGCTTTGCGTGCCTGGCAGAACCGACCCAGCTCCCATCCTGGCGCACACGCTCGATGATCTCAGCAGTCACCCCCGCCAGCGGCTCCCCGGCCGCGCCGAGCGCGCCGGCGGGGCGCCCGACGATCTCGTCCGGCTCGTAGCCATACAGACGCCGTGCCCCTTCAGACCAGGCGGTGATAACTCCATCAGAGTCGGTCGCAAACAACGCGTGTCCGGCGCGCGCTCGCACCGTTTGGGCCCTCGCGCCATCCGACGGCAACGCAGCCGGGTCACGCGCCCCAGCCTCTGCGCATGCGTTTACCTGGGCACGTGCGCGCACCGAACTACCAGACGCATCAGCCGGACCGCCCCCGGGAGCGGTGCGCTGACCGCTGCGGTTGGTGGCCGCCCTCGCAAGGCGCTTAACGGGCCGCAAGTTCATCTCCTGCGTCCGGCGCGTTAACCCTTCAACGCACGCACGTCGGTCATGACTCGGTCCCGGCCGGCGCGTTTGCCTCGGTACAGTTGCTCATCGACACGACGCAGCAGTACCGCGGCGTCGTCATCGGGTGTCGCCTGCGTCGCGCCAATTGTCAGCGTGACAGACACCTCGCCACCGGCCGGCAGGTCGATGCTGCAACGCCTGACCAGCATACGGAGCCGCTCAGCCAGCCCGGTCATCGCCGAGGCATCAATGAGGGGCAGAAGGATCGCAAACTCCTCGCCGCCGTAGCGTGCGACCGTATCGCCGGTGCGCAGATTGGCAGCCAGTGTGTTGGCGACCATCTTGAGCGCCATGTCACCGACATCGTGTCCGTGCGTGTCGTTGATCGCCTTGAAGCGATCGATGTCAGCGAACAGAAGTCCGAGACTGTGGTGGTGGCGGCGGACCGCCGCCAGGCGGCTGTTCAGCTCCAGCTCGAAGTAGCGTCGGTTCGGCAGTCCGGTCAACGGATCGTTGAGTGCCAATGCGCGCAGGGTGGAGACCTGCTCCTCGGAGGCGACCAGTCGGGAGCGGTCAGTGAAGAACTCCATCCCACCGATCACCTGCCCGGCGCCGTCGCGGATCGGTGTCACACGCACCGACACCGGGACTCGCTGACCCGCCTTGTGGTGTAGCCAGATGTCTCCTGACCGCGGCACACCGTCGCGCATCGTGTAGGCCAAAGGGCACAGACCTGTGCAGAGCCGCGAGCCGTTGCAGTCTATGTGTCGGAGGATGTTCTCAAAGCACCGGCGACCGACCACCTCCGACGCCTCATACCCAGAGATGCGCTCCGCCGCAGCGTTCCAGAAGAGGATCCGCCGACGGCGATCAACCAGGTAAACGCCGTCCTCGAGGCTGTCCAGCATCCCACGAAAGGCGTCGGGTTCCGCCAACGCCCCGACCAACATCGGCAACTCGGTCACCGTCTGGTCAGTAGAACCATCGACCAGCACACGAGTGTTCACACTGGGACTATCGACCAATCGGCCGACATCTAGATCCGGTTAAACTACTGACCGTACTTGTGCGCAAAATCCCCGCGTGCGGGCAGATCAGGCGAGATCGCGGAACCGACTGACGGTCTCGTGGCCGGAAAGTGCCCGGCGTGCCAGATCGCCGTACAGGTCGAGCCCGTGGGGCTCCTGAATCGAGTTGCCGCCGTCGAGGACGATCGACTGGCCGGTCAGGTAGCTGGCGGAGGGCGATGCGAGGAACGCCACGAGCCCGGCCACCTCGTCTGGCCTGCCGGGCCGCCCGACGGGCGTGCTGCGACCCGCTGTCAGCTCGTCCTCAGTTGAGGACTCGGTGTGTATCCACCCGGGCGCAACCGCGTTTGCGGTGATCCCGGCGCGTCCGTACTCGATCGCAAGGCTGCGCATCAGGCCTTCCATGCCGGCCTTGGCCGTGCTGTAGCCAGCCTGGCGTGGCGCCGTGACGAGCGGCCCGGTCACCGAAGAGATGAAGATCAACCTCCCGAAGCGCCGGGCAACCATGCCCGATATCACGGGTTTGGTGGTGAAGATGCAGGTCATCAGGTTGGCGCCGAGCTCTGCGACCCACTGCTCAGCGGTCATCTCCGCGAACAGAGCCTGAGTGGCAGCTTTGCCGCTCGCGGCGATCCCGGCGGCGTTGACGAGAACGTCCACTCGGCCGAACTTGGCCTCCACGGAACGCACGAGCGCGGCTGCCTCGGCCTCGACGGTGAGGTCGGCCACACGGGCCATC
>JAJZID010000210.1 GCA_021810705.1 Actinomycetes bacterium | reverse complement strand
GAACCTCGTGGTTCATCACCACGACCGTGCCGAGCGTGGGGGCAACCGGGTCGCGGGCGACCGTCACCGCGTCACGCAGGTTGCGACCGCCGTCATAGCCGAGCGTCCCGGGCGGCTGCATCGCGCCGCAGAGCGCAACGGACGCTTCCGGCACACACTCATTGATGAAGTGTGCCGCCTCCTCCATTGTGTCGGTGCCATGCATCACCACGATCCCGTGATGGTCGGGTGCGAGCCGGGCGATCTCTCGCACCAGCGTCAGCCAGTGCTCGAAGGTCACGTCTTCGCTGGCGATGGTGTAAGGCTGCAGATGCTCAAGCGGGGCCTCGAGCCCGTCGACGCTGGCGGCCAGCTCCAGGCCGCCAAGGCGCGGCAGTCGCCGGCCCGAAGCGGGGTCTGTGACCATCGCGATCGTGCCACCGGTGGCGATCACCGCCGTCGGCCGGACGGTTGCTGCTCCCGGTTTGTCGTGGTCTGCGATTGCCATCGGCTGCGCCGTTGCCAACGGTACCCGCCGGCGGGCGTCGCTATGCTGCCCGAGCGTGACCGACAGCCTCTGGGAAGCGAGCGCCGGGCAGCTGCTCGCACGCACCGCCTCTGCCGATCCGACACCAGGCGGTGGAGCGATCGCTGCGATCGTGGGGGCATTCGGCGTGGGCCTGGTGCGGATGGCGGTGAGGGTGACGCTCAGGGCGGCTGACGAGACTGCATCCACCCGGCTTCAGCAGGTTGATGTGCGAGCGGACAAGCTGCAGAGCCTGTTCATGCGGGCCGCCGACGACGATGTCAATGCGTTCGACACCTTGATGGACGCCTACCGGATGTCGCGTGAGAGCGACGCCGAGCTGGCCGCCCGTGACGCCGCGATCAGCTCCGCCACGCTGCGCGCGACGCGCGTACCGCTGGTGCTTGCCCGGGCGGCGGCGGACGGGATCGCACTGGCCGACGCGGCTCGGCCGCTGGTCAAGGACAGCATCACAAGCGACGTTCTGGCCGGTCGAGACCTGTTGCGTGGCGCCGGCCTCGCGGCGCTGCGCACCGCCGACATCAATCTACCGGCGCTTGAGGCGTCAGGTCAACCCGAGGCAGCTGCCCTGCGCGCAGAGCGGGGCTCGCTGCTTGTGCTGCTCAGCGATGCTGGGGGGGCGTCGTGAGTGCCCGTGTGATCGACGCGGCCGCGGTCGCCGAGCCGTTTCGCGCGCAGACACGCGCGAAGGCCGAGCAGCTGGGTCGTGAGCTGCGGCTTGTGGGCCTCCTCAGCCAGACGCAGGGGCCGGCCCACACCTACGCACAGTACGCGCGCCGCGGTGCCGAGCAGACCGGCGTGACGATGGACCTGTGGGAGCTTGAGCCACAGGAGGTCGCTGAGGCGATCCGCACCGCCAATGCCGACCCGGCGGTTGACGGCATCTTTCTCTATTACCCGCTGATCGACGCTCAGGAGGATCGTTGGGCGCGGGAGCTCGTTGACCCACGCAAGGATGTCGAGGGCATGCACAGTTTCTGGAGCCGGCTGCTTTATGAGAACCGTCGTTTCGTTGACGACGCCGGCAGGATACCTGCGGTGCTGCCGTGCACCCCGCTGGGGATCCTGAAGTTGCTTGAGGAGGCTGGCCTGCACTCGCCCGGCGCCCACCCAAAGGCGCCACTGGAAGGGGTGGTTGCCTGCGTGATCAACCGCAGCGACATTGTTGGCCGGCCGTTGGCGGCGATGCTCGCCAACGACGGCGCCACCGTGATCTCACTGGATCTGGATGGCGTGGTGATCTTCGAGCCGGCTATCGGCCGGCGAGCGTACGCGATGCGCGACGGCGACCAGGACCGCGCGGCCGCCCTGGCCGCCGCCGACGTGGTCATCACCGGCGTACCTTCGCGCGAGTTTCAGCTGGTCACCGGTGCCGAGATCAAGCCCGGCGCGATCTGCGTGAACTTCTCGCAGCTGCGCAACTTCGATGATTCCGTGCTCGATGTGGCCTCTGCATTCGTGCCACGGGTCGGGCCGATGACCGTCGCGATGGCCGTGCGCAACCTCGTGCGGCTCACAGCTCTGAGGCCCCAGCATCAGGCTGCTTGAGCGACCAGGCTTCGCTGTGCTCGCCTAGCCGCCAAAGCTCGCAAACGGTTGCCCGAGCGCGTTCAGATCGACGCTGACCCCCAGGCCGGGGGCGTACGGAGCGTCGCCGACGCCGTCGAGCGAGCGCGGCTGGTAGCCGGCGATGTGCTCGTTGGTCCAGTCGTTCATGAAGGACACCATCACCAGTGACTCGGGTGTCGAGCTGGCGGCCAGATGACTCACTGCCGCCGTCGTCAGATCACCGCCCCACGAGTCCTCGATGTTGACGGTCAGACCCAGGTGTTCGCCGATGTCGCGCAGCAGCTTGGCGTTGGTCAGCCCGCCGACACGGCTGATCTTGAGGTTGAAGCCCTCGAGCGCTTGGCTCTCCCAGGCGCGCAGCAGGCTAGCCACGTCGGTTATGACCTCGTCGAGGATCATCGGCAGTGAGCTGCGGCGGCGCACGCGCAGACATTCCTCGAAGGTTGCGCACGGCTGCTCCAGGAAGATTCCGGGGAGCTCGTCGATCAGTCTGACGGCGGTGAGCGCATCGCGCAGAGACCAGCCGCCGTTGGCGTCGGCGACCACGACGTCGCCTGCCTCTGTGGCCTGCGCCACCGCGTGCGCACGCGCGGCATCCTCCACCGGGTCCTCGCCGAGCTTGAGCTGAAAGCGGTGGATGCCGCGGCTGCGCAGCTCGCGCACGTGCTCGCGCATCTCCTCCGGTGAGCCGAGCGAGATGGCGACATACAACGGGAAGCGCCTGCTGTTGCGGCCGCCAAGCAGGTCGCAGACGGGACGGCCGGCGTATTGGCCGAACAGGTCCCAGCAGGCGACGTTGGCGGCGCTCTTGGCGTAGGGGTGCCCGGAGAGCGCATGATCCATGATCCGGTCAAGGGCCGTCGGGTTGGCGGCATCGGCGCCGACCAGTTGCGGGCCGATCTCGGTCAATGCCGCGCGGGCCCCCGCGGCGTGCGCGGGCAGGTAGTTTGACCCGAGCGGGCAGGTCTCACCGAAGCCCGAGCGCCCGTCTTCGGCGATCAGGCGCACCACGGTGCTGGACAGGGTGCCCACCACTCGCCCGCGTGACATGACGTACTCACCGCCGACGTAGGAGAGGTCGTAGGAATAGAGCTCGACCCGCGCGATGCGCGCGCCGGCCACGCTCTGTCCAGCTGCGGCCATGTGGTCCTGAGGCTCGAAGGTGTGCTGCGAGCTGGGTGGCGGTGTGGCGTTCAATGGGCCCTCGCGGTGCTGTCCTCGGTTATCTTGACCTGCGGTCGAGCACCGTACCATACGACACGTCACATGTCTTTACCGGACGCTCGATCTACGCTCGCTACCTGGGCCGCCATTGCCGGGCCGGGGCGGTCCCTGTGTCTGTATCGCTCAACACGTCGGCGATCGCGCGCGCCACGATCAGATCCTCGACCGCCAGCCCGACGGATTTGAACACGGTCACCTGCCGCTCGCTGGTGCGCGCGACCTCGCCGTGCAGCAGGCTGCAAAGGTCGCTCGCAAAGCCGGTGGCCGGCAGCGTTCCCCGCTCGATCGCGGCCAGCACGTCACCGGCCTCGGCGAGGGTTGCCTGGACGCTCTCGACCACCAGCAGCGCACGCCCCAGCGTCTCGGCCGGCAGCTCGCGCATATCCGCTCTGTAGGCACCGATCGCGTTGATGTGAACGCCCGCCGGCACGTCTTGGTCCTCAAAGACGGGCTCGCTGCTCGTCGTACACGTGCAGATCAGATCGGCATCCCTGATCGCTGCCGCTTCCCCAACCGCCGCATCCAGGCCCGCGGCCCGCAACCGTTGCACCAATGCGGCGGCGCTGGGAGCGGCGGGCCGACGACCGACGACCGTCACCCGCTCGATCGGCCTGACGCGGCGCATCGCCTCGACGTGAGCAAGCGCCTGGGTCCCGGCGCCGAAGACCACGAGATGTCTGCTGTCTGCGCGCGCCAACCTGCGCGTGGCGAGCACCGAGACGGCTGCGGTGCGCAGCGTGGTGAGCGCGCCGCCATCGATGACGAGCTCCGGCGTGAGCCCCTCGCGCGACATCAGCACGTAGAGGCCCTGGATCAAGGGCAGGCCGCGGGTCGGGTTGTCGCGAACCACCGCGACAAGCTTGAGGCCGGTGCCCTCGGGGCCCGTCGCCGGCATCAGCAGCATCTCTCGGCCGAGGCCGGGGTCGGAGTCGGAGTCGGAGCTGGGGTCGGGCAGCGGCAGCGCCGTGCGCGCAAAGCCCTCAACGAGCGCCGGATCGCGCGCCATAAAGCCCTCGGCGAGTGCGTCGGCGGCACGCTCGACGGACATAACCTCTTCCAGCGCTTGCTTGGAG
>JAJZID010000209.1 GCA_021810705.1 Actinomycetes bacterium | reverse complement strand
CGGCGTCGAGCGTGCACTCGACGCTCGAGCGGTTGACATCCGGTGCGAGCACCTGGATGCCGCGCCGCTGCGCCTCGTGCACGAGCGCGTCGGGCGGGTAGAAGCCCATCGGCTGCTCGTTGAGCAGGGCGCAGAGGAACTCCGGCCCATAGTGCACCCGCAGCCAGGCCGACTGGTAGGCCAGCAGGCCGAAGGCGGCCGCGTGCGACTTGGGGAAGCCGAAGCCGGAGAAGCCCCTGACCTTGGCAAAGACGCGCTCAGCCAGCTCCGCGTCAACGCCGTGCAGACGCATGGCACCCTCGATGAAGCGCCGGTGGTGAGCCTCGATCGCGGCCTGCGAGCGTTTGCGGCTCATCGCCCGGCGCAGATCCTCGGCCTCCCCAGGCTTGAATCCGGCAAAGGCGGCCGCGACCTCCAGCACCTGATCCTGAAAGATGATCGCGCCGAGCGTCTCGCGCAGCGCCGGCTCAAGCGACGGGTGCTCGTAGGGGATCTGATAGCCGGGGTCTGCGCGCAGCCGCTGGCGGCGCTCGATGTAGGGGTTGACGGCCCCACCCTGGATCGGTCCGGGACGCACGATCGCGACCTGGATCGCGATGTCGGCGATGCTCTCCGGACGGGTGCGCAACAGCGACTGCATCTGGGCGCGGCTCTCGATCTGAAAGACGCCGGTGGTCTGCGCGCTCTGAATCGCCTCATAGGTCTGCGGGTCGTCGTGCGGGATGCGGCTGAGGTCGACCCGTTCGCCGCGTGTGTGGGCGATCAGCTCGACGCATCGTTCAACGGCCGAGAGCATCCCCAGCCCGAGCAGGTCGATCTTCAAAAAGCCCGCGTCCGCGCACGAGTCCTTGTCCCACTGCACGATGTAGCGGCCGGCCATCGCCGATGGCAGCACCGGGCAGCAGTCGACGAGCGGCCGCGTGGCGATGATCATGCCGCCCGGGTGCTGGCTCAGATGCCTGGGCAGCCCGTGCGCCTGTGCCGCCAGCCGCGCAAGCCAGGCCCAGCGGCCGGTGAGCGGCGCGCCGCCGCTCGCGGTCTCGATGTCGCGTCCCACCTCGCGCGCGTCCCAGCCCTCGCTGCCACGCGCAACCCGCTCGAGCTCAGCGGGCGCAAGCCCCAGCACCTTGCCCAGCTCGCGGATCGCGCCGCGCGCGCGGTAGGTCGGAAAGGCGGCCACCAGCGCCGCACGGTCGGAGCCGAAGCGCTCCGAGACACGCGGGATCAGCACCTCGCGGATGTCGCGCGGGAAGTCCAGATCGATGTCGGGCAGCGCCTTCAGGTCCTCGCTCAGGAAGCGCCCGATCGCGAGCCTGTTGGCGATCGGATCCACGTGCGATAGCCCGGTCAGGTAGCAGACGATCGAGGAGACGCTCGAGCCGCGCCCGCGACCCGGTGGCAGCAGCGAGCGCGCGGCGCCGACCTGCGGCCCGCCCCGTCCACGGACCTCGAAGGCGACCTCACGCGCCAGCTCGAGCAGCTCGTGATGAAGCACGAAGAAGCCCGCCAGGCCGAGCCCGTCGATCAGCCCGAGCTCTGTCTGCAGACGCGCTGAAGCCTCCTGGCGCAGCGCCGGCGGCCCACCGTCGTAGCGCTCGCCGAGGCGGGCCTCGCAGAGCTCTCGCAGCTCGCGCAGCTTGCCCTGGTCCTCGGCGCCCGGGTAGCTGTAGCGCAGGTCACGGGTGAGGTCGAACTCGAGCGTCTGCGCCAGGCTGACGGTCTCGGCGACAGCCTGCCGATACTCGTCAAAACGCGCCGCCATCGCCGCCGGCGAGGCCAGCACGTGGCTCCAGTTGCCGCGCCGGTCGGGCTCTGAGGCGTCGAGCGTCGAGTGCAGGCGCAGCGCCACGAGCGCGTCCTGCAGCGGCGCCCGCGCGCGTGTGTGGGCGTGCACGTCGCCGCTGGCCACGCAGCGCAGGCCAAGCCGCCGGGCGAGCTCCGCCAGGCGGCGGTTGCGCGCCCGGTCGCCCTCCAGGTAGGGGCGCTGCAGCTCCACCCGCAGGCGTTCGCTGCCAAAGCCCTCGCGCAGGCGCCGCAGCGTCGCCTCGTCGTGGACCCCGTGCGCGTGACAGCCGCTCAGGCAGACCAGGCCCTCGGCGTGGGCGAGCACGTCGTCGAGGCTCACGCGCGGCTGGCCGAGCTCACCGGGGCGCTCGCGCGTGGCGGCATGTGCGCGCGTCAGCAACCGGCAGAGGTTCGCCCAGCCGCGCGCGTCGCGCACCAGAAGCGTCAGGTGACGGCCGTCTGCGAGGTCGAGCTCGGCGCCGTGCAGCGCCCGCAGACCCAGCGCGGCGGCGCTCTGAGCGAACTCCATCGAGCCCGCCACGGAGTTGTGGTCGGTCAATGCAAAGGCCTCGTAGCCAAGCTCCAAGGCGGCCACCACGAGCTCCTCTGGCAGCGAGGCGCCGTCCAGAAACGAGTAGGCCGAGTGTGCGTGCAGCTCCACGTACATGCGAACACATGTTCGCATCGAGCCGTGCGCTTGACAAGCCGACCGCGTAGGATCCGGCTGTGAGCAGGCCCAATCGCGATGCGCATCGGTAGCCGGATTACGCTGGCCGCGGCGCTGCTGCTCGCGGCGCTCAACCTGCGCCTGGCGGTGGCGGCCATACCGCCGGTGCTCGGCCAGATCCACGCGGGCACGGGCCTTGACTCGACGGGCGCCGGGCTGCTGACCGGCCTGCCCGTGCTCTGCTTCGGGCTGGCCGCGCTCGCCACCCCGAGGCTGATCCGGCGCTTCAGCATGGGCCCGGCGCTGACCCTGGTCCTGGCGCTGGTGATCGGCGGCTGCGTGATCCGGCTGGCGCCGACGCTGGGCGCGCTGTTCGCAGGGACCGCGCTGGTGGGCTGCGCGATTGCGGTTGGCAACGTGCTCGTTCCGGCGCTGATCAAACGCGATTTCCACAGTAACCGCGTGCTGATGACGGCGCTCTACTCGGTGGCGATCTCGGGCGGCGCCGCGATCTCCGGTGGCCTGACCGTCCCGCTCGAGCGGCTGACGGGGCTGGGCTGGCGGGGCGCGGTCGCGCTCTGGGCGCTGCCGGCCATGCTCGCGCTGCTTTTGTGGGCGCCGCACGTGCGCGAGGAGGTCGGCGCCGCCGGCGGCGCCGACCACGGCGCACCGATCCGCGCGCTCTGGCGCAGCCCCCTCGCCTGGGCCGTGAGCATCTTCATGGGCGCACAGTCGTTCGGCTTCTACGGCACCCTGAGCTGGCTGCCGACGATCGCCCGCTCACGCGGCCTGTCGGCCACGCACGCGGGGCTGCTGCTGTCGCTGGCGAGCTTCGCCGGCATGTTCGGCGCGCTCGCGGCGCCGTGGTTTGAGCGGCGCGTGTCGCGTCCGATGACGGCGGTGGGCCTGACGGTCGCCACCTGCGCGGTCGGCTACGGCGGCCTGCTGCTCTTCCCGGGGCCGCTGCTTGACCTCTGGTGCCTGCTATTTGGCGTGGGGCAGGGCGCGCAGCTGGCGCTGGCGCTGGGCTACATCGTCGCGCGCGCGCCCGACAGCCATCACGCCGCCCAGCTCTCGACCATGGCCCAGAGCGTCGGCTACCTGATCGCGGCCACCGGCCCGCCGGCGATGGGCGCGCTGCACAGCGCCACCGGCAGCTGGACGCCGGCGATCGGGCTGCTTTTGCTGTCGCTGGTGGTCGTGTTCGGCGCGGGCCTCATCGCCTCGCAGAAGCGTCACGTGCTCGAGCCGCTGAGCGTCTGAGACGACGCTGTGGCCGCGGGGCCGGCCAGCGGGCCGAGCCCCGCGGGATCAGGCCTTGACGAGGTCGCGCGCCGGCTCGATCGACCAGCGCTCGGCAACCTGCTCGAGGCGGTCATAGAGCGCCCAGCTGTCGGCGCGCTCGACACCCTGGTGCTCGGGTGTGGCGCCCTTGAGCGTCATGCAGCCGGCGTTGTCCCCCAGGCCGCGGATCGTCTGAACGTCGGGCGCGCTCAGGCGCTGCTCGAGCGGGAGCGCGGCCAGCTCGGCGCGCTTGTCCTCGATCGGCCGCGCCTGGGAGCCTGCCTCCTGCACGAGCGTCGGGGCGACCGTGCGCACCGCCGGATGAGACAGGTTCCACTGACAGGCCAGCTGCAGCATCGTCAGCCCCGCCCGCTGGGCGATCGGGCGCATGCGCTCCATGCGCCCGCGGCCGGACTCGATCCAGCCGGCGGGCCGGAAGCTGCGGTGGTCGTGGTGACCGAGCTCGGCCTCTGAGGTGAGGTCGTCGTAGAAGAGGCCGCCGTAATCAACCACGCGGGTGATCACGTCGATCCCACGGGCCGCGGCGGCGTCGAGGCAGAGCTCGCCGGGCCAGGGCTCGAGCGGGTTGAGGATCACCATCGCCCAGTCGATCAGCTCGCCGAAGCGCTCGAAGCAGTCGATCAGGTCGAGCGTGAAGCCGTTGGCG
>JAJZID010000208.1 GCA_021810705.1 Actinomycetes bacterium | reverse complement strand
ACGGGGCAGAGAGGGTGAACGTGCGCCAGCTCGTCCGCTCTGGCGCGGCGCGCCCACGCTAGCCGGCCGGCGCGTAGCGTCTGACCTCAGGCGGCGGCGCGGCGGGCTTGGCGCCCTCCTCGAGCAGCCGCTCGTAGATGCGCATGCGTTTGGCCACACGCCCGCCCATCGCCTCCAGGCCACGGTTCATGCTGTGGTTGGTCTCAAGGATCCAGCCGGGCTCCCCCCACTTGATCCGGGATTCCGCTGCCATGTCGAAGTTCTCCATGTAGAGCTGCGCGGCGACCCCGGTGTGCTCGTACTCGGGCAGGACGCCGAGGAAGCCGACGCGGCAGCGGTCGATGATGCGCCTGCGGTTCAGGTAGTACCACCAGCCGAGCGGCAGCAGCCGGCCGTTCATCTTCTTGAGCACCTGGTTGATGTCGGGGATCGTGATCGCGGCGGCCACGACTCCCTGGTCGTTCTCAGCGAGCATGAACCAGCGCTTGTCGAACACCAGCCGGTAGAGCATCGCCATGTCGGCGACGTCATGCTCGTCCAGCGGCTGGAATGACCAGTTGTGCGACCAGGCGGCGTTGTAGACCTTCTGAAACTCTTTGAGGTCCTTGCCGAGCCCCCAGAACGACATCTTGCGGATGCGGATCCCGTAGCGCTCGCGCGCCCGCTGGGCGAAGCGCGGCAGGCTCTTGAGCATGCGCGCCTCGCGATCGTCCAGCCTCAGATTCCAGTGCAGCAGGTCCATCGCCTTGACCAGCCCGGCCACCTCCAGGCGCTCGCTGTAGTAGCGCGGATGCCAGGGCTGATGGATCATCGGCTCGATCTCAAAGCCGTCGATCAGGACGCCGCACTCCTCGTTGATCGTCAGGTCGTAGGGCCCGATCATCCGATCGCGGCCGTGCATCCGCAGCCAGTCCTCGGCGGCGAGCAGCAGTGCGTCCAGCACCTCCTGGTCATCCTCGAACTCGAGCATGCCGAAGAAGCCCCAGCGGTTGGAGTGGAAGGCGTTGAAGTTCCGGTCGTACTGCGCGCTGATCCGCCCAACCACACGGCCCTCACGGCGCGCCAGGAAGAACTCCGCCTCACCATGCTTGAAGAACGGGTTCAGCGGCCTGGTCATGAACGCGTAGCGCTCGAGCTTGAGCGGCGGAATCCAGGGCGTGTCGGCGTGCAGCCGGAAGGGCAGGGACACGAACGCTTTGAGGTCTGCGCGGCCCCGCAGGGGCGTGATCTCGATCGCCATGTGGCGGGAACCTATCATGGAAGCCATGCCGACAAGAGACGAAGTAACCGAAGCGCTGCGCGAGGTGATCGACCCCGAGCTGCGCCGTGACATCGTCACGCTCGAGATGGTGCGCTCGATCGACGTGCACACCAATGGCGTGGTCGATGTGACGGTGTCGCTGACGACCCCGGGCTGCCCGATCCGAGACCACTTCCAGACCGCTGTGGATGCCGCGATCCGGCGCCTGGACGGCGTGATCGGCGTGAACATCAGCTTCGACGTGCTCTCCGATGACGAGCGCCAGTCGCTCAGCCAGAAGCTTGGCCGCGGCTCGCTGCCGGAGGGGGCGCTCGCCCAGGTCGCAAACGTGGTCTGCGTGGGGTCCGGCAAGGGCGGGGTCGGCAAGTCGAGCGTGACCGCCAACCTCGCGGCCGCACTCGCCGCCGCCGGCAAACGCGTGGGCGTGATGGACGCCGATGTCTGGGGCTACTCGCAGCCGCGCATGTTCGGCCTGAGTGGTGAGCGCGCGAAGGTCAACTCCAGCCGCAAGATCGTGCCGCTGGACGGCGCTGAAGGCGTGAAGGTCATCTCGATCGGCTTCTTCATCGACCAGGACGCCGCGGTTGTCTGGCGCGGCCCGATGCTCCACAAGGCGCTTGGGCAGTTCATCGAGGACGTCGAGTGGGGAGAGCTCGACTACCTGCTGATCGACCTGCCGCCCGGCACCGGCGACGTATCGATGACGCTCGCGCAACTTTTGCCGGAAGCCCGGTTCGTGATTGTCACCACACCCCAGGCCGTCGCCCAGAAGGTCGCCAAGCGCTCCGCCGACATGGCCGAGAAGCTCAACCTCCAGGTGAGCGGCGTGATCGAAAACATGTCCGGCTTCACGACTCCAACAGGCGAGAGCTTTGCGATCTTCGGGGAGGGCGGTGGACAGCTGCTGGCCGAGGAGCTCGGGGTGCCGCTGCTCGGTCAGGTGCCGCTGACGATGGCGCTGCGCGAGCAGTCAGACAGCGGCCTGCCGGTCGTGCTGGCCAACCCCGCCGACGCGGCGGCGCTCGCGGTCACGCAGATCGCGCAGCGGCTGATCGAGCTGACGCCAGCCGCGCCAGTCTCGCTGCCGATGGCCGCCGAGCCGACACCGGCGCTGACAGTGCTGCCGCCCAAGCCGGTGGGCATGTCGCTACCGATGGCCTGACCACAGCGTCCGCACGGGCACACTCCGGGCGGACGCCAGACGGTCGAGCTCTGCAGCGCGAACAGGTGCGCCGCGGCGGCGCACTAACGGTTGCGGTAGTACTCCGCGTTGATCAGCGTGAACTTCTGCCACTCCTCGGGCAGCTGATCCTCGGCGAAGCAGGCGTCGACCGGGCATGCCTCGACGCAGGCGTCGCAGTCGATGCACTCGTCGGCGTCGATGTAGAGCATCTCCACCGTGTCGTAATCGGGCTCGTCGGGCGTCGGGTGGATGCAGTCGACCGGGCACACCTCGACACACGAGTTGTCCTTGGTCCCGATGCACGGCTCGGCGATCACGTAGGCCATCTGATTCTCTGATCCTCTCTGCAGGTACCTGGCGAAGGACCGCCGAGTGTAGTGAACTATCCGCCCATGCCTCTCTACGACGAAGTCCAATCCGGGCTGGAGGGCGTCTTCGCCTTCGCAACCGAGATAGCCGAACCCGACCGCGACGGAGACGCGCTGCGCTACCGCGGCGTTGACATCGAGGAGCTGGTCGGCAAGGTCCCGTTCGAGCAGGTGTGGGGCCTGCTCGTGGACGACAGCCTGCTGCCCGGGCTCCAGCCCGCTGAGCCCTACCCGCTCGCCTTCCATTCCGGCGACCCCAGGGCCGACATGCAGGCCGCGCTCGCCGCGCTCGGCCCGCAGTGGGGCTTCAGGCCGCTGCTCGACATCTCAGACGCCCAGGCGCGCGACGATTTGGCGCTCGCGTCGGTCATGGCGCTGTCCTTCGTCGCGCAGTCCGCCCGTGGCTTTGGTCGCCCGCCCGTGCCAGAACGCGAGATCGACGCCGCCGGCTCGATCGCCGAGCGCTTCCTGCTGCGCTGGCGCGGCGAGGCCGACCCGCGCCACGCCAGGGCGATCGACGCCTACTGGACCGCCGCGGCCGAGCATGGGGTCAGCACCTCCACCTTCACGGCCCGCGTCATCGCCTCGACCGGCGCCGACGTGACGGCCGCCCTGTCAGCCGCGGTCGGTGCGCTCTCAGGGCCACTGCACGGCGGCGCCCCAATGCGCGTGCTGCAGATGCTCGACGAGGTCGAACGCTCCGGCGACGCCCACCGCTGGGTCTCTGAGCGCCTGGACCGCGGCGAGCGGATCATGGGCTTCGGCCACCGCGTCTACCGCGCCGAGGATCCACGTGCCCGCATCCTGCGCGAGCTGATGCACGAGCTCGGCTCGCCGCGGATTGAGGTTGCGGCCGCCCTCGAGCAGGCGGCACTCGCCGAGCTGCAGGCGCGCCGCCCGGACCGGATCCTGGCCACCAACATCGAGCTCTGGGCGGCCGTGACCTTGGACTTCGCCCAGGTCCCGCCCGCGCTCTACACGCCGATGTTCGGGTGCGCGCGCGTCGCCGGCTGGTCCGCCCACATCCTCGAACAGAAGCGCGAGGGCCGCATGATCCGCCCGAGCGCCAAGTACGTCGGCGCGCCGGCCCGGCCCCTGTCAAGCGTCTGACCGGGCCGCCGCGCCGCTGCTGCGCCGGCCCGCCCAAGCGGCGTCGCCGGCCCGCCCAAGCGGCGTCGCCGGCCCGCCCAAGCGGCGTCGCCGGCCCGCCCAAGCGCCACCGCTACCCCAACGACCGCGAGCCCCCAAACCTCCACCCAGACCCGAGTTTTGTGCATTTCGGGCGCTCCCACCGCCCGAAATGCACAAAACTCGGCCATGCCGCCTGGTTTGGGGGCCAAAGGTTGTCAACCAGCCGAGCACCAGAGCGCGCCGCCCAGCCGAGCACCAGAGCGCGCCGCCCAGCCGAGCGCCAGAGCGCGCCAACCAGCCGAGCGCCGCCCGCGGAGCACCAGAGCGCGCCGCCCCTGGACGCGGCGCAGCGCCTCAACCCGCTCGCGGCAGCCTGACGGTGAAGGTCGCGCCGCCACCGGGCGTCTCGCTCACCGACACGCTGCCCCCGTGCGCGGCGGCGGTGGCGGCGACGATCGCCAAC
>JAJZID010000207.1 GCA_021810705.1 Actinomycetes bacterium | reverse complement strand
GAATGCGAGCAGCTCGGCGAAGATCTGCTGCTGCGCGCCCGCCTGCGGGAGTGGTGAGCTGTTCACCGGGCTGATAGCCGACCTCGGGCAGATCGTCGCGATCAGGCGCGGCGCCGACGGCGCACGCCTGGAGGTCGCCACGCGCCTGGCGCCCGAGCTTGCCCTGGGCGACTCGGTCGCCGTTGACGGTGTCTGCCTGACCGCCACCGCCGTCTCGCCCGCAGGCTTCCAGGCCGAGCTGATGAACGAGACGCTGCGGCTGTGCTCGCTGGCCGAGGCGCAGGTCGGCCAGGCGGTGAACCTCGAGCTGGCCATGCGCCCGGACCAGCGCCTGGGGGGACACATCGTGCAGGGCCACATCGACGGCGTCGGCACGGTCGCCGACGTGGTGGCCGACGGCTTTGCCAGCGTCGTGACCGTGCAACCGCCCGCGCCGCTCTTACGCTACACGGCGCTCAAGGGTTCGGTGACCGTCAACGGCGTGTCGCTGACCGTGGCTGGGATCGACGAGCGATCGTTTACCGTTTCACTGATACCGGAGACGCTCCAGCGCACGAATTTGGGGGCGCTTGAGGCCGGTGTAGTCGTCAACCTGGAGGTCGATGTGCTGGCGAGATATGTGGAGCGACTGATGCGCGGAGGCGATGACCGGTGAGCGCCGTGAAGAGCCCGTTTGCGACGATCGAGGAGGCGATCGAGGACATCCGCCAGGGCAAGATGGTGGTCGTCTGCGACGACGAGGATCGCGAGAACGAGGGCGACCTGACGATGGCCGCGCAGTTCGTCACACCCGAGGCGGTCAACTTCATGGCGCGCGAGGGTCGCGGCCTGATCTGTCTGGCGCTCACGCCGGAGCGCTGCGACGAGCTGGGGCTCAACCTGATGGCGGCCAAGAACGAATCATCGTTTCAGACACCGTTCACCGTCTCGATCGAGGCGCGCACCGGCGTCAGCACCGGCATCTCCGCGGCCGACAGGGCCCGCACGATCCAGGTTGCAATCGACCCGAGCTCGAGTCCGCGGGAGCTCGTGCAGCCGGGGCACGTCTTTCCGCTCAAGGCCAAGGCCGGCGGCACGCTCGAGCGGGTCGGCCAGACCGAGGCGGCCGTTGACCTCGCGCGGCTGGCGGGCCTGATCCCGGCCGGGGTGATCTGTGAGGTGATGAACGACGACGGCACGATGGCCAGGGTCGGCGACCTGGTGGGCTACTGTGCTCGCCACGGCCTGAAGATGATCACGGTCGCCGACCTCGTCGCCTACCGGCGGCGGACCGAGAAGCTGGTGGAGCGCGTGGTCTCCACGCAGCTGCCGACCGCCTTCGGTGACTTCGTGGCGGTCGGCTACCGGTCGCTGTTGGACGGCAAGCATCACGTCGCGCTGGTCAAGGGTGAGGTCGAGGGGGCCAAGGACGTGCTTGTGCGCGTGCACTCGGAGTGCCTGACCGGTGACGTGTTCCACTCGCTGCGCTGCGACTGCGGCGAGCAGCTCGAGTCGGCGCTTGAGATGATCGAGGCCGAGGGCACGGGGGTGCTGCTGTACCTCAGCCAGGAAGGCCGTGGCATCGGGCTGCTCAACAAGCTGCGGGCATACCGGCTTCAGGAGGAGGGGCTTGACACCGTCGAGGCGAACCTGCGGCTCGGACTGCCGGCGGACCTGCGTGACTACGGGATCGGCGCCCAGATCCTGCGTGACCTCGGGCTGACGAGCATCCGCATCCTGACCAACAACCCCAAGAAGATCACCGGGCTGGCGGGACACGGGCTTTCGGTCACCGCCCAGCTGCCGATCGTGCATCCGGCCAATCCGCACAACCGCGCCTATCTGCGGGCCAAGCGCGACCGCATGGACCACATGCTGCACCATCAGGCGCTCGGCCTTGACGATGAGATGATCCATGATGAGCAGACCGAGGATCGTGAGCGCGGCAGGCGCTCAGCCGAGCGCGATGACCGCTGAGACCCGCGTGGCGCTCTGTGTCGCGCGCTTCTACGAGGAGCTGGCTGACGCGCTCGAGCAGAGCGCACGCGAGACGCTGCGGGTGGCTGGGGTCGAGTTGGTCGACAGCTTCTCCGTGCCGGGCGCCTTCGAGCTGCCGCTGATCGCGGGCTATGCCGCGCGCAGCGGCCGCTACGACGCGATCGTTGCGCTCGGTGCTGTGATCCGCGGTGAGACCGATCATTACCGTTATGTCTGTGGCGAGGCCGCCCGCGGCCTGCAGGATGTGCAGTGCTCCACCGGCGTTCCGGTCGGCTTTGGGCTGCTGACCGTTGACAGCCTGGAGCAGGCGCGCGCCAGGGTCCGCGGCGGCTCAAAGCGCGACACTGGCGCCCACGCCGCGCAGGCTGCGCTGGCGGGGCTTGAGGTCAAGCGCCAGCTGAGCTAGGCGGCCGCAGCGGCCGCTGCGGCCGGTCGGAGCTTCGACCGCGACTCGCTCGTGCGCTCAGAGTGCCTATACTGGGCCGCCGAATGTCAAAGGTCTGTCACGTCTGCGCCAAGGGACCCTCCTTCGGCCACTCCCGCAGCCACTCGATGGTTGCCACCAACCGCCGGTTCGATCCCAACCTGCAGCGCGTACGGATCGACGAGGGCGGCACCCCACGTCGGGTCTACGTCTGCACGCGCTGCCTGAAAGCCGGCAAGGTCACCAAGGCCCGCTGATTCGAGCTTCGCGATGAGCGATGCTGCGATTCTGCGCTTCCACGCGTTGGTGGAGGCAGGCCTGGCGGCGCTCGAAGAGCGCCGCCAGGAGATCAACGACCTCAACGTCTTCCCGGTCGCCGACGGTGACACCGGCGACAACATGGTGCTCACGCTGCGCGCCGTCCGCGACGAGCTCGATCGCATCCTGCGCGAGTCCGGGCCCAACACGCTCGACCAGATCGGGCGCGAGGAGATCGTCCACTCGGTCGCCCGGGCGGCGCTCCTGGGGGCGCGGGGCAACTCGGGCGTGATCCTCTCGCAGCTGATCCGCGGCGCTGCGCAGGAGCTGATCGGCCGTTCCGGAGAGCGGGTCGATCCAGTGCTGATCGGGGCGGCACTGGCGGGCGCGGCCGACCAGGCCTACGGCTCTGTGCGCAACCCGACGGAGGGCACGATCCTCACGGTCGTGCGCGAGATGGCCTCGCGGGTCGCCACCGAGCTGCCGCAGATGCCGCAACCACGGCTGCCCGCCGACGCGACCGCGGCCACCCAGGACGCGCTCGCCGCCGAGGTGATGGCCAAGGCGCTTCATGCCGGCGAGCAGTCGGTCAAGCGCGGGCCCGACCTGCTGCCGGTGCTGCGTGAGGCCGGCGTGGTCGACGCAGGCGGCTACGGGCTCACCGTGGTGCTGGCCGGCATGGTGCAGGCGCTCCGTGGTGGTGAGCCACTGGCGCTCGACCATCACGCCCCCGCACGCATCACGCATCCGGAGCACGCTTCCACCACATTCCGCTACTGCACGAACTTCGCGGTTACCGGGGTTGAGCTCGACCAGCGTCACTACGCGGACGCACTCGATCGGATCGGCGATTCGGTGCTGGTGGTGGGCGATCACACCACGCTGAAGGTGCATGTGCACACCGATTCGCCTGAGCGTGCGATGGCGATCTTCGAACCGCACGCGCTCTCGCGCATAGACGTGGCCGACATGCGCGAGCAGGTCTCAAGGCGCGACGCGCGGCTGGCTATACCCGGCTCGGTCTCCGTCCCGGCCACGGCTGAGCCAGGGGTCTGCGGACTGCTCGCCGTCGCCAGCGGCGAGGGCTTTCGCAGCCTGTTTCTGAGCCTTGGGGCCACGGTTCTGGACGGCGGCGCGACGCTGAACCCGTCCACCAGCGAGCTGCTTGCGGCGATCCACGCGGTGGGCGCAGAGGATGTCGTGCTTTTGCCCAACAGCGCCAATGTGCAGATGGCCGCAGAGCGAGCCGCCGAGCTCTCCGACAAGCAGGTCCTGGTGGTGCCGACACGGTCGCTGCAGGCCGGGCTCGCCGCCGCGGTCGCGCTTGACCCCGGCCGCGACGCCCCGGCAAACGCCGAGGCGATGCGGGCGCTGCTTGCCTGCGTGCGCACGGGGGCGGTCGCGCCCGCGGCCCGCGCCGATCCCGGCGGGCGCTTTGCGCAAGGTGACGGGCTCGGTTTCGTCGACGACGAGCTGGTCGTCTGGGGTCGGCCGCCGGTGGTTCTCGCTGCGGTGCTCGAGCAGCTCGGTCAGCACGCCGAGGTGATCACGTGCCTGCGTGGCATTGGCGCGCCGCTCGCTGACGACGACGTGCGCGCGCTCGTTGACGGGCCCGTGGAGCTTGAACTCGCGTTCGGTGGGCAGGGCAGCTATTGGTGGTTGCTGTCGGCGGAATAGCGTACGCTTAGGCTCGTTAAGCGGCCGATGCCCTCTAACACAGTCAACCTCTCATCGCTTGTGGCTGGTCCGTTGA
>JAJZID010000206.1 GCA_021810705.1 Actinomycetes bacterium | reverse complement strand
TGGCGAGCGTGGACGGTGGCGCCGCGCCGGCGCTTGATCAAGCCGTGCTCGCTCGCTTCCCGTCCGGCTACCGCCACCTCGCCTACCTGCAGACGCTGGCAGGCTACGAGGTCAAGCGTGACATGCCCGGGCTTGAGGGTCCGACGCTCGAGCGCCTCTACGCGCAGGGCGGCGCCTGGCTCGCGGGTGACGCGCTCACGGTCTGACCGCCCGGGGCGGTCGGCCGCGCACGCGGACCGCAGCGCGCAACCACGTCAGCGCGCCAGCGGGCGTGCTCGGCTATCAATATGAGCTGTGCTGGCCGTCTACGCCAAAACGATCGACCGCGAGGACCCGCTCGCGGGCCTGGAGGTCGGTGAGCGACCCGAGCCGGAGCCGCCTGAGGGCTGGGCAAGCGTCGAGGTTCGCGCGGCGGCGCTGAACCACCACGATCTCTGGTCGCTGCGTGGCGTCGGGCTGGCGGCAGAGCGGCTGCCGATGATCCTCGGCTGTGACGCCGCCGGCATCGATGAGGACGGCAACGAGGTGATCGTGCACGCGGTGGTCAGCTCACCCGGCTGGCGTGGCGATGAGACGCTTGACCCGAAGCGGACGCTGCTCTCGGAGCTGCATCAGGGCACGCTCGCGCAGCGCGTGATCGTGCCCCGCGCAAACCTCATCGCCAAGCCGCAGCAGCTGAGCTTCGCGCAGGCCGCCTGCCTGCCAACCGCCTGGCTGACCGCCTACCGGATGCTGTTCACACGCGGGCAGCTGACACCGGGCCAGACCGTGCTCGTCCAGGGCTCAAGCGGTGGCGTGGCCACCGCCCTGATCTCGTTGGCCGCCAGTGCCGGTGTGCGCGTCTGGGCGACCGGACGCAGCGAGGGTAAGCGCGCGCTGGCAGCCACCCTGGGCGCCGAGCAGGTGTTTGAGCCCGGCGCGCGGCTGCCCGAGCGGGTCGACGCGGTGATGGAGACCTCCGGGGCGGCAACCTGGTCGCATTCGCTGCGCTCGCTGAAGCCGGGCGGCAGACTGGTGATCGCTGGTGCCACCAGCGGCGATGCCCCGTCTGCCGAGCTGACCCGGGTCTTCTTCCTGCAGCTTGCGGTCGTGGGCTCGACGATGGGCACGCGCGAGGAGCTGGAGCGGCTGGTGCAGATGGTCGTCCAGCAAAACATCGCGCCGCCGATCGGCCTGACGTTGCCGCTGAGCGAGGCGCGCACCGGTTTCGCGGCGATGGCCCGCGGCGAGACCGCCGGCAAGATCGTCTTCGAGCTCTGATCCCCGGGCGGGGACCGCCACCGCCGTCGGCTGCGCGTCAGCCGCCCAGGCCGCCGAACACAGCGAAGGGGTTCGGTGGCAGCGCCGCCGCCACCGCCGCGGGCGTGGCCTGCACCTCAACGGTCACGCCCTCGCCCGCAAGCGCCCGCACGCGCGCGGCGATGTCCTGCGCGCTGTCCTCGTCGGCGGCGCCGATCAGCAGATAGCGCCAGCGTCGCAGGCAGGAGATGCCCTCGTCGGCAAGCGCGGCGGCAAGCGTCAGCGTCTCACGACGTGAACCGGTTCCGACCCGCACCTCGTACTCCGCATAGTGGTGCTGCGCGGCCGCCGCACGATCGCGCTCGACCGCCTCCGCGTGCTCAGCCGCGACCTGTGCCTGGCTGTCGGGGAGCGGAAGGTCGGGGTCGACCCACTCCTCCGACACCGGATGCCAGCGGCAGAGCTTGGTGGTCACCTGAGCGCCGTCGGCCTGGGCCAGCGACGCCACGGCGCCGGCCGCCTGCTCGGCCTGTGCCCGTGTGCCGGCGTAGATGAAAAGCTGCGTGCCGTCGACCGAAACGATCACCCGCTCGGCTGCCTCGTCGCGCAGCCCGTGGCTGACCGCACCACTACCCAATGCCTTGCCGAGCCGCTCAGCCAGATCGCCTGTGGGGCAGGTGACGTTCACACGCCAGTCATCGTTCATCGCATTCCTTTCCGTGGGCGCAGGGACACAGCGTAGGACGTTGGCCGCGGCGACGGTTGGCGGTCGTCGAGCCGCCGCTCATGCGCGGCGCGGGACCGTGAGCATCAGGACCGACTGCGGGCGGTAGCCGCGGCGGCGGGTCATCCGGTAGCGGATGCTCACGCGCCAGCGTCCCGGCCTGAGGCGTCCGCTGAGCCTGAACCTGTAGGTGCCTGTGCGGCGGACCGTGAGCCTGCGGCGGAGCTGTGGCCCGCGGCCGACAGCGCGCAGGCTGGCAACGGCGCTCACGCCCACCAAACGCACGGATGCCCGCACCACGATCGTCAGCGTGCCGCGCGGCCAAACGTGGCTGCGCACCCCAACCGGAAACCATGGCTGGGTCGGTGTGACACGGCCGCGCGTCTCGTGGATGCCGTTGGCACTGGCCACCGGGACGCCAACCCACGGGCAGCTGTCGCCCCGGCGCTCGCACGCTGGCAGCTGGCTGCGCTCGGTCGCCCAGCTGAAGACCAGCGGACCGCGGCCACGGCCAGCGAACACTTCGGCGAAGGACTGCCGGCCGTAGCCGCTCACCCCGGCGCCGTAGCCACCTTCGGCAAAGCCGGCACCGAGCATGCAGCGCGACCCGCACGCCATCGTTCTGCGGTCGTGCAGGATGATGTCGCGGTGGCTCCAGCAGCCGGCGCGGTCGCGCAGCGAGCAGCCCAGATTCTCGGACGCGCCGTCCCGGAAGATTCCGTCTGCATACACCCAGTCGGCCATCACCACGATCGCGTTGGGCTCACCGCCGGCCCACACGCTCTGAACGCCGCGGCCGCCTGAGCTGGGATCCCGGCCGCTGACGGCGCCGGATTGTGCGGCCGTGTTCAGGCTGGCCGCAAGGCCGCCGTCGGCCGGTAGTCCCCGTGCGGTGCGTTCCAGCTCGGTCAGAACAAAGAGCTGCTCGGCAACGGTGAGCATCGCCCAGTTGGCCGGAAGCATCACCGGCCCCAGCCCCTCGCTGCGACGCCCGGCGTTCAGGACCGCCAACGAGGAGCGCAGGCAACCGGGCGCATAGTCCGTGGCGCCCGTGCAAGCCTCCCACATATACCGGGCGCTCGCCAGCGAGTAGCGGGGGTTGGCGGGTGGCAGCAGACCTGGCCGCGACGGCCGTGCAGCGGCTGGCGCAGGCGCGAACGCCGCGACCAGCGCAGCGACCAGGGCGCAGCACCCGGCGGCCACGCACGCACGCCAGCTGAGCGCCCGCCGAGCGCCCGGCGATGCATTTGCGATACCCGCCGCCCGTTGCCGCACAGCGCGCATTGTGCCCGAGACCCACCGACCGCAGCGCGACGCAGGCTCAGCGCGCCGGCTCGGTCGGCGGGGTCAGGTCGAGCTCCAGCTGCAGCGCGGTTGGGTGCAGCGGCTCCTCGGTGGTACGGGGGCGGCCACGCTTGGCCCAGTGCGCGGTCACCTCCCGCGCCCTGCAGGTGCGGTAGCTGACACGACGGTCGAGCGGCTGGATCGCAAGCCCGCCGGGCGCGCTGCCGCACACCAGGGCGTGAAAGCGCCGTCCCAGCCGGTCGATCTCGACGATGTCTCCACGTTCGATTCCCTCCAGGCGCACGCCTGCGCAGGTTACGACCCCGCCAGGCGCTTGACTGAAAGGCTCACCGAACACCATGCTTTTCATCGATCGAGCAGAACGGGCGGATGTGCTGGCGCAGGCGCTTGCGACGCTGCTCTCCCAACCACGACCCGACCCCTTCGCGGCAGACCTCGTCGCCGTGCCGACACGCGGGATCGAGCGCTGGCTCGCCCAGACGCTGGCGACCCGGCTTGGCAGCCGTGGTGCTGGGCAGGACGGGGTCTGCGCGAACATCAGCTTTCCCTCACCGCAGGGGCTCGTGCGCGACACGCTGGCAAAGGCAACGGGCCTTGAGCCAGAGCACGACCCCTGGCGCCGGGAACGAATGCTCTGGCCGCTGATCGAGGTCGTGCAGGACAGCCGCGAGGAGCCCTGGCTGGAGCCGCTGTGCCAGCATTTGCGCGACGACTCGGCGCAGCGCTACACACGTATCCGCCACGTCGCCGAGCTCTTTGATGAGTATGCGATCCACCGGCCGGAGCTGATCTGCGCCTGGGCCCGGGGTGAGTCGGGAGCCGCCTGGCTGGGCGCGTCCGACGGTGAGGTCGCCGGGCCGGCGACACGCGCGGCGCTCGCCTGGCAACCCGAGCTGTGGCGGCGCCTGCGCGCCGCGATCGGCGTGCCCAGCCCGGCTGAGCGGGTCGAGCCGGCGTGTGCGGCGCTGCAAGCGAACCCTGACCTGGTCGACCTGCCCGAGCTGCTGAGCTTCTTCGGCCTCACGCGGCTGACACCGGCTCTGCTGCGCGTGATCGAGGCGCTCGCCGACAGGCGCGAGGTACACCTGATGCTCCTGCACCCCTCGCCGGATGCCTGGGCGGCGGGGACCGCGGAGAATCGGCTGCTCGGGTCCTGGGGCCGCGATGTCATGAGCCTGCAACCTCTGCTCGCCGGGATCGGTGCTC
>JAJZID010000205.1 GCA_021810705.1 Actinomycetes bacterium | reverse complement strand
CCCGTGAGCTGGTGGTGCCCTGGTCAATCGCGACTGCGTAGGTTGCCATCCGGTGCCCCTTGGTCAGTTTGGATCCGTCATCCCGGGGGGCGGGACGCGCTTGTCCCGCCCCCCGCCGAGCGTCCGCGGCACCTCACCAGAGCCGCCCGGGTTCACCAGGCGTAGTGCTCGGGAGCGGTCCTGTAACCGGGGAAGATCTCATCCAGCCGCGCCAGGGCGCTTTGGTCGAGCGCCACGTCCAGGGCTCGGATCGCGTCGTCGAGCTGCTGCTGGTTGCGAGGACCGATGATCGGCGCGGTGACCGCGGGCTGGTGCAGCAGCCACGCCAGCGCGACATCACCGGGCTCGTGGCCGAGCTGCGCGGCGAAGTCCTCATAGGCCTCGATCTGCGCGCGCTTGGCCTCAAGCGCCTCGGCTGCGCGTCCCTCGAGCCGTCGCCTGCCGTCACGCTGCTTGCGCAGCACCCCGCCGAGCAGCCCGCCCTCAAGCGGTGACCACGGGATGATCCCAACCCCGTAGTGCTGCGCCGCCGGGATCACCTCGAGCTCGATATCGCGGGTGTAGAGGTTGTAGAGCGACTGCTCGCTGACCAGCCCGGTCAGGTTGCGCTGGTTGGCTGCCGCCTGCGCCTGCGCGATATGCCAGCCGGCGAAGTTGCTCGAGCCGACATAAAGGACCTTGCCGGCCGTGATCGCAACCTCGAGCGCCTGCCAGATCTCATCCCACGGGGTGTCACGGTCGATGTGATGAAACTGGTAGAGGTCGATGTGGTCGGTCTGCAGACGCGTGAGGCTCGCATCGAGCGCCCGACGGATGTTCAGCGCCGAGAGCCTCCCGTCGTTGGGCCAGTCGCCCATCGCGCCGTAGACCTTGGTCGCCAGCACCGTCTTCTCCCGGCGGCCGCCACCCTTGGCAAACCAGCGGCCGATGATCTCTTCGGTAAAGCCCCTGCCCTCCCCGAGACCGGAGACCCCAGCCGAGCGCAGCCCGTAAACGTTGGCGGTGTCAAAGAAGTTGATGCCGTGCTCGTGCGCTGAGTCCATGATCGCGTGCGAGTCAGCCTCACTGGTCAACGGCCCGAAGTTCATCGTGCCCAGGCACAAACGCGAGACGGACAAGCCGGAACGACCAAGCTGAGTGAACTGCATCAGAACAGATCCTTTCTGGTGATGACCTTGCGCAACCAACCACGAGCCTAGTGCAGGCGATCCGCCACGGCCCGGCACACGACCACCTGGCACGCGCGGAGGGGTTCGAGGCTTGGCTCGAGGTCAATCACGCAGGCCACGACGGCGTCTGGCTCGAGATCGCCAAGCGTGGCGCATCACAACGGTCCATCACCTACGACGAGGCGGTGGATCTCGCACTGTGTTACGGCTGGATCGACGGACAGAAGCGCCCCTCAGACGAACACCACTGGCACCAGCGCTTCACACCCCGCACCCGTGCCCGGCGCATCGCCAAGTACCTCGACTTGATTGCGCGCGGGGAAGCGATCAAATAGCGCTGCCGGCGACGAGCTTCCAGGTTTGCCCGGAGTTGACGGAGCGCCACACGAGCTTCGCCTGCGTGCCCGCTGATGGGTGGGCGCCACAGAACAACCACAGGACGGTTGGTGAAGCTGCCTGAAGTCGCTGCGTGAAGCCGAAGCTGCGTGCCGCGCGGTTTCGCTCGCACGGGTCGCTGCGACTGCTCCAGGTTGCGCCGCCATCGGTCGTCTCGGCGATACCCGCATCCGCGGCTCGCTCGGTGCCGAAGCCCTTCACCAGCGCGAAGCCCACGTTCGCGCTGGGGCGCACAAGGTCAGCCTCCCACCCACGGAGGGCTGGCAGCGTAGAGCGATAGGTCCAGCTGCGCCCGCCGTTGGTGGAGTCGTAGAGCCACATCGATGACGCGACGCTCCAACGCATCCGCAGCCTCGTCAAGCAGCCGCGCCACAGGCCGACCGCTCTCATCAGCCAGCTTGGCGAAGCGATTGCGCGCGAGCGCCCAATTCGTCCACCTGCTGTCGCGCCGGTGGGAGATCGGGCCAAACTTATCGCTGGTGGGTGTGGTCGCCAAAGGCGCCGCATCGCCGGCGGGTCCGCTCGCACAGAGCGCGCGTGATATGCGTCCGTACGCGTACGCAGACCTGCTCGGAAAGGCTGCATCCCGAACTGGTACCGTTCTGGTATGAGCAAGCAGATCGCAGTTCGTCTGCCCGATGACCTCGTCGACTTCGTGGACGAGGTCGTGGGAAGCGGACGGGAAGCAAGCCGGGCCGCGGTTGTGACCCGAGCACTGGAGCGCGAGCGACGACGCATGGTCGCTACGCGCGACGCGCAGATCCTCGCCTCCGCGGGACCAGATCCCGAACTCGAAGGGCTTGCGGCGTACGCCACCGGAGTTCGCGTCAAAGACTGATGCGACCGATCCACACCGCAACGCTCGACAAACCGCGGCCAGTTCTCGTGCTCACCCGCGAGATCGTCCGACCGCACCTCAACTCGGTAACGGTCGCACCAATCACAAGCACGATCCGAGGGCTATCGACGGAAGTCAAGCTCGGCACCCGCAACGGGCTGGACCACGACTGCGTCGTCGCGTGCGACCACATCACAACGATCCCGGCACACACGCTCGGCGAGCAGATCGGGCTGCTGCTCGAGGACCAAGAGCCCGCCCTGACCGAAGCGATTCACGCCGCCTTCGATCTCGAGTAGCAGCACAAGTTTCCGGCAGCTGACCGCTTGCGCGATCACTACTTTGTTGTCGCCGGGGCAGCGCTCGGCTGTTCGACTTCGACTCTCGGTCGCCGCTGCTGCGGTGCGGCTCCGGCGGGTCACGCATAGATGCGAGCGCACGCTCGCAGCACCGGCGTGGCGGAGGCCCGCGGTCTGGACTCACGGGGATCTGATGGTCGCGTGAAATTGCACTCGTCCACTGCCCGTGATGCGTTGCGCGAGGGGTTCGCTTCTGCGCCGTCGACCCGGGACCTCAGCAGACTGCTGATCTGTCGCCGTTGGGAAACCCTGATTCTCAGTCACGCTTCTCGCGCGGAGCGGCAATCCTCCCGCGATGTCTGGACACGCCCTGCCAGTCGCCAGACGTGGGTCCGCTGGACGCAGAACGAACCGCCGCTCGAACATTCCAAAGCAGAACGACGAGCGTCCGCCGCCTCGACATCACAGCAGATAGTTGCAAGCGCAAGCACAACTCCGCGGAGTTGCGAGCGCGCGATGCGCTCCCTCCTCGCGGTGCGCTGCCATGCCAGTGTTTAGCATCGCCTGAGTGGAGGTCCGACCGGTCTACCCGCTGCGCACAGCCCGGCTGCTGCTGCGTCCGCTGACGGTCGAGGACACCGATGCGCTGCTGTCGTACCGGTCGCTTGAGGAGGTCTGCCGGTTCGTGCCGTTTGAGCCGATGAACCGCGAGACGATCATGGAGAAGCTCGAGGGTCGCTGGGCACAAACCGCGTTCACAGCCGATAACGCGGGGGTGATCCTCGGCGTCGAGCTCGCCGATGGCGCACGGCTTGTTGGTGACGTCACTCTGTTCCAGTGGAGCGAACTTCACCGCTGCGCGGAGCTTGGCTGGATCCTTGATCCCGCGCACTCGGGCCACGGATACGCGACCGAGGCGGCCGCTGAGCTGATGCGGCTGGGTTTCCAAGAGCTCGGGCTGCACCGGATCGTCGCGAGGGTCGACGCTCGCAACGACCCGTCGCTGCGGCTCGCCGAGCGGCTGGGGATGCGCCGCGAGGCGCACCTGATCGAAAACGAGTGGTTCAAGGGCGGCTGGAGCGACGAGATCGACTTCGCGATGCTCGAGACCGAATGGCGTTCAGATCAGATGCTGCGCGGTGCGGCTGTCATCGGGCCGCCGGCGTCGCCGGTGTTGGGCGTGCCGTCGGGTTCGATCAGCAACACGAGCGTCTCCTCCGTGGCCTCGGGACAGTGCTCAACGCCACGCGGGACGACGTAGAGCTCGCCCGGGCCGAGCTCGATGTCCCGCTCGCGCAGATGAATCGTCAGCCGACCACTGATCACCAGAAAGAAGTCGTCGGTCTCCTCGTGCCGGTGCCAGACGAACGGCCCCAGGACCCTTACCACCTGCAGCTTGTAGTCGTTGAGGTACCCGACGATCCCTGGTTTGTAGGGGCCGTCGAGCAGCGCGAACTTCTCTGCCAGGTTGACCTTCTGATCCATGCGTTCCTCCTCAAAGCGGCAGCCCGCCTCGCGAACCGTGCCAAGCACACCTTGACACGGTTGCCCTTCACGCGCGCCCCGTCGCCAGGTAGTCTCCAGATCTATGAGTGATATATCAGCGCTCGGCGACCAGCGTGCAACACACGCGCCAAACCCGCCCGCGCTGCTCGCCGAGCAGGCCTACGAGGAGCTGCGCGACCGCCTGGTGACGCTGCGCATCCGGCCGGGTGAGCCGATCGACGAGGAGCGCCTGGGGCAGGAGCTCGAGATGGGGCGCACCCCGATCCGCGA
>JAJZID010000204.1 GCA_021810705.1 Actinomycetes bacterium | reverse complement strand
CGCCGGCCGGCGGCCCAAACCAGGGTGCCACATGGTCCGCTGCGAGCCAGCGCGCGAGCGTGCCGAGGTGCTCGTGGCGCAGCGGCTCGAAGGAGAAGGCGTCGTGGCGTAGGTCCTCAGTTATGGCGTCGTGAAGCCCAGGGCCGCGCGCGTGACCCGTGACCGGCGCCCGTTGGCGACCGAGCGCGTTGACACGCTGTGCGTGCGCTAGGGCAGCCAGCCCGGCTGATAGCCGACCGGCACCGACCGGCCGATCCGGGCGTAGGCCACCTCCGCGTCCTGCGTGTCCTGTGGCGGGCTCGCGTTGTGGCGCGCCGCGACCGGGTCCGTGAAGTACGAGGTCGGCGAGCCCTGCGCCTGACGCTGGCGGGAGCCTGCGCACAGGAGCACGCACGGCGCGGCGCCCGCACCGACGAAGGCGTGCCTGGTCCCCGGCGGGCAGTGCACGAAATCCCATTGCGAAAGCGCCCGCTCCTCGCCTTCGATGATCAGGATCGCCTCGCCCGCGAGCACCAGGAACCCCTCCTGGTCGGCCTCAGCGTGGTAGGCGGTGCTGGGCTCGCCGGGCGCAACCACGCGGATCGACAGCCCGAGCATGGGGAACCAGGCCTGGACCTGTGCGGCATCGATGCCTGTCAGCGGCACCCGAACCCCGCCCCCTGGCCGCTTCAGCCAGCGGGCCTCGCGCGCGTTGACGACAAACCAGCCGTCGCTGGCCGGAACCAACCCCTGCTCGGTGGCGCTCAACGACGCTTCCAGGACCATCCCGCAATCCAAGCACAGCCCGGACCTGCTCGCCGCCGGGCGCGCCTGGTCGCCGGCGTTTGACCGACCGTGCACGCGGCTCGTGCTGCGATTCTCGGAATCTCGGTCAAGCGCCCCCGTCGGCGCGCGCCGGGCACCAACCCGCGAGGGCCATGGTGTTGGCCGCTGGCCGCAGGTTGCGTGACCTCGCCGATCGCCAGTCCAACGATCGAACCTGCCAGACCCGCGCCCCTGCTGGCACTTCACCGGAGAATCGCTACGCAGCGTTGCCGGCGCCTGACAGCCGTACGTTGGCGGTCAGGACCGGACCTCGGCCGGATCGACGCGCACCGTCGTGACCTCGCCGTTGCCAAAGCTCCACTTGGGGAGCATCTCAACCGGGAACCCTTCCAGGACACCCCGAGCAACACGCAGCGCACCTCCGTGCGAGACCAGGACGAACTCCAGTCCGGGTGGCGACGCGACCAGATCCTCTAGAAAACAGCCGATCCGCGCGTACAAGTCACGCCGTGTCTCGCCTCCATCGAATGTGAAGTCTGGGTCGGACCAGCATTCAGCAAGCTGCCCGTCAAACAGCCGCTCGAGATCACTCTCGAGCTGGCCTTCAGCCGCGCCGTAGTTCCGCTCTCGCAGCGCTGGGTCCGCGACGATCTCGACACCAACCTGCGCCGCGACCAACTCGGCAGTCTGGCGCGCCCTCGATAGATCGCTTGATATGACTGCCGCGATCTCACGACCAGCCAGCGCCGAGGCGGCAGCCCGCGCCTGCCCGATCCCTGTCGCATTGAGCGGGATGTCGGTCCAACCCTGCAGCCGTCCTTCCAGGTTCCAGTCCGTCTCACCGTGCCGAACCAGATGGACCGTGATCAGCCGCTCCGCCGCTTCGGGTGTATCCACTTTGCGGAGTCTACGGTCGGGCCCGGCCTCTGCCGCAGCCAGAGTGTGCCGACGTTGGACACCGTCGCCGCGCCCGGGTCGTCAACTCCGCGAAGGACTTTGGGAAGACGCTGGCCGGCGTTCGACGAGCGCGCGGGCCCACGCCGCAACAGTTGGCCGAGCTGACGGGCATGAACCGTACCTACTCACGAGGCTTGAGACGAAGTCCGACACAGTCGAGCTTCAGCGTCTCGTGCTGGCGCTTCGACGTCTCGGCGCTGAAATCACCGTGACCCTTCCGGCGGACCCTGGTGGCGAGGAAGACCAGGCAGCTCGGCGTCTGGACCGGGACCGAGCAGGTGGGCGTTCTTGAGCCGCGCAATCGGTACGAGCTCGCCTGCATCCAGACGGATGTGGCGTCTGAGCGCCGGCGAGTCAGCGCGCCTGTGATCCCGTGTCAGCTGCCACTGAGCGATCAGCGGGCGCACGCAATCGCTTGCCGCCGCGACCTGCTCCCGGAAGGCAACGCGTTAGAGGCCACCGCCAGGCAGGGCCACCGCCAGGCAGGCGCAGGTGTCGGTGGCTGCTGAGCGAAACGGCGCGATGCCCACCGCGCGCGCTTGGTCCGCTCGTTCGGATCATGACCTTCAACCTCCTGATCGGAGACGCGTACGCGCACGGGAAGAACCTCTCGCTGCTGCACGACCGGCTTGGCACAACCCTACTGGAGGACCTCGACTCGATCGCCATCGAGGACATCGCCGCCGACAAGCCGCTGATCGCCGCCGACAGATGTGTCGCGCGCAAAGCGCGTGAGCTGATCGCGATGGTTCTCGAAGCGGCCAACGCCGACACGGTGTTCTCGGACATCGGAATCTCGTGCGCACCCGCGCGCCGCTGCATCTCGGCAAGTGGGCCCACGCGACGCGCCGGATCCCGTGATGCGGCGCCAGGCGCCTCCCGGAGCCATTCCCACCGTCAGCTTTACTCCCCGCCCCGAAGCAGAGCCCCGTCCGCCTGCCTGCCTAGCATCGGGCGGCAATGCGACTCACTTTGGACAAGTGCGCGGCCAGACACTCGGGCCGCCTCGACACATATCTGCCCACGGCCACGCGGTTGCTGATGATCAGGTCTGACGTGAGTGTCCCGATCCATGCCGAGCCGGGTGGCAAGCAGCCCCTGAACTGCGGTTCGACACTTGGCCACCCGCTTCGCGGTCGGGACCATGTCTGCGTCTAGCCACCCTGTCGACGGTGCCACCTTCTCGATGCTGTGGGCAACTGCGTGGAACGCTCACGACCTCGACGCGCTGCTCAGCCACTTTGCCGAGGATGTGACGTTTACCTCGCCCGTTGCTGCGCGCATCATCGAGGACTCGAGGGGAGTTGTCTCGGGCCGCGAAGAGCTCCGCAAATACTGGCAGCGCGGCCTGGAGTTGATCCCTGACCTTCACTTCGAGGTGCTCGACACCTACTCGGGGATCGACCTGCTGGTGATCAACTTTCGCAACGAGCGCGGTGGTCGGGCGTGTGAGGTCTTGAAATTCAACGACGCCGGCCTGGTCACAGAAGGCCACGGCACGTACCTCGACGCAGTGGCCTGATGGGCCCTGGCCATCAGGCCACTGCGTCGCGTGCGCTGAGCAAGCTCCCATCGGCCGCACGGCTGCTCCGCCACCTCCTCCGGTCACCCGGACCCCGTCCTTTTCCAGGCGCGCAGGCTCATCGTGGTCCGAGCCGACGGCACCGCGCTGCTGCAGGCCGACATGGGTGGGACCGCGCCGTTGAAATGGAGCTAATCGACCGACGCTCAGCCACGCAGATCCACGACCTCGCACGGCGGATTAGCCATGCCGATTATCTCGGGGTCGCCCGTCCATAACTTCAGGCCGCGCGCTGCTGCGGTCGCCAGCGCGAAGCAGTCCGCGAATGAAATCGGGGTGGCCGCGTTGAGCCGAGCTGCGTCAACCATACGCGCACTGCCCGGCAAATCAGGCTCCAGCTTGGAGCGGAGATCCGCGAGCGTCTCGTCGGCCTTTGCCCGGCCCCCGAAACGCTCGACCCGGTAGTAGACCTCCGCAAGATTGATCCAGCTGATCACGGGGCGCGAATCCAGGATTCCGTCGAGTCGCTCCGTCGACGGCTGATGACCATCAAGCCATGCGATCACAGCCCAGGAGTCAAGACAGACGGTCACCAGCGACCGCGCTCACGCTCTTTGGCTCGATCGGCCATATGCGCTTGGAGCATGCCGCTGCCCGCAAACCGCCCACCCAGCGGCTTGGCGGCTCGCGAGCCTTGAACCAGAACCACCTCTCCATCGCGAAGCTCAAAGTCCACCTCGTCGCCGGGGTGTAGCCCGACGACATCGCGGATTGCCTTGGGGATGACGACTTGGCCCTTCTCTCCGACCTTCACAGTCATACATTGATGGTATGACCTGCCGACCCGGTCGGCAACGCACCAACTCAACGCAGTTTGCGATCACCAACGACGCCTCCGTCCTCAGCCAGGGCTAGCTTCTCGCCGGTGCGTCTCATCGTTGCCAAATGCTCGGCCATCTACTCCGGGCGCCTCGACACCGCGCTTCCGGAAGCCCTCCGCCTGATCATGATCAAGGAGGACGGGTCGATCCTGATTCACGCAGACAGCGGCGGCTATAAGCCCCTGAACTGGATGACTCCGCCGACGGTGATCGAGCAGGAGGGAGAGCCACCGCAGCGGATCGTGGTACGCAAGCACGCCGGCCGCAGTGAGGACCGGCTGCAGATCATCCTGACCGAGGTTTTGTCCGATGTCACCCATGACATGGGCAGCCCGGAAGAGGCCGCCGGCCTGGCCAAGGACGGCGT
>JAJZID010000203.1 GCA_021810705.1 Actinomycetes bacterium | reverse complement strand
CGGTCATCGAGCGACTGGTGGTCGATCGTCACCGACCAGGGCGTGCCGATCTCGTCCTGCCGGCGGTAGCGGCGGCCGATCGCGCCGCCCTCGTCGTACTCGACCTGCATGCGCTCGCGCAGCAGGTCCACCACCTCGCGCGCAAGCTCCGGCTGTCCGTCCTTCTTGACCAACGGCAACACGGCTGCCTTCACAGGCGCCAGCAGCGGGTGCAGGCGCAGCACCGTCCGGGTATCGCCGTCGATCTCGTCCTCGTCGTAGGCGTCGCAGAGGAACGCGAGCGTCGCACGGTCAGCCCCGGCGGCCGGCTCGATCACGTAGGGGAGATAGCGCTCGCCGGTGGCGCTGTCGACGTACTCCAGGTTCTGGTGTGAGTACTCGGCGTGCTGGGTGAGATCGAAGTTGCCGCGGTTGGCGATCCCCTCAAGCTCCTGCCAGCCGATCGGGTAGCGGTACTCGACGTCACTGGTGGCGCTTGAGTAGTGCGAGAGCTCCGAGGCTTCGTGGGCGCGCAGCCGCAGATGGTTGGGGCGGATGCCGAGCTTGACATACCAGTCGTAGCGGGCCTGTTTCCAGAACTCGTACCAGCGGTCCGCCTGGTCCGGTGGCACGAAGAACTCCATCTCCATCTGCTCGAACTCACGCATGCGGAAGATGAAGTTGCCGGGCGTGATCTCATTGCGAAAGCTCTTGCCGATCTGGGCGATTCCGAACGGCGGCTTCTTGCGGGCGAACTGCAGGTAGTGGCGGAAGTTCAGGAAGATCCCCTGGGCGGTCTCCGGCCGCAGGTAGACGGTCGCCCCCTCATCCTGGACGGGGCCGACGGTGGTCTTGAACATCAGGTTGAAGTTGCGCGCCTCGGTGAGGTCGCAGTCGGGACCCTCTCCCGGATGCAGCGACGGCTTGCGGCCGCAGCGCGCGTCCTCGAGCTTGTCGGCACGGAAGCGCAGTTTGCAGGTGCGGCAGTCCACCAGCGGGTCGGTGAAGCCGGCGATATGACCGCTGGCCTCCCAGGTCCGGGGGTGCTGGATGATGGCCGAGTCGAGCGCGACCACGTCGTCGCGTTCGCGCAGCAGCGCGTGCCACCAGCGGTCCTTGACGTTGTTCTTGAGCAGCACGCCGTAATGCCCGTAGTCGTAGCTCGAGCCGATGCCGCCGTATATCTCGCTGGAGGGGAAGATGAAGCCGCGCCGCTTGCACAGCGCGACGATCTTCTCCATGGTCACCGCTTCGTCTGTCATCGCGCCGGATCCTAGCGGTGGGCTGCCCACTGTCTGCCTGCTGACCGCGACGGGCCGGTCGCCTGGCGCCATTTGGCACTCTCGGCATCAGAGTGCCAAAATGGTCGCCGACCAAGAGGCTATAGTTTCAGAGCGATGCCGATCTACGAATACAAGTGCGATAAGGGCCACGTCTTTGACGTGATGCAGAGCTTCAGCGACGAGCCGCTGCGCACCTGCCAGATCTGCGGTGCGCCGGTCAAGAAGGTGCTCCATCCGGTGGCGGTGCACTTCAAGGGCTCGGGCTTTCACAACACCGACTACGGCACCCGCCGCCGCCCCCGCGATGGCAAGGAGAGCGGCGAGGGATCGACGGCGAGCACCGACGGCGCCAAGACCGACACCGCCGCTAAGCCCGACACCGCCAAGACATCCTCCACAGACGGCAAGGCCGCGGCAGCCTGAGCGCGTCCGCGGCCTTGCCGCGGGCAGGTCTTGACGTGACGTGAGCGCCTGCGGATGGACGTATGTACGGCTGTGGGTTTGACATCGCGGTCGTGTGGTATAACGCGATTCGTGGCGGAGGTGCGCGTAGTTGGTGCTGTGCGCAGGTGGCGGTTGGCGTTGTCGCTGCTGATTGCGGCTCTGGCTTGGCTTGCGTTCATGGCTCCCGCGGCGCTGGCCGGCCAAGTGCAGCCGACGACGCAGGCGGCCACCGGCGTCACCGCCGTGCAGGCGACGCTCAACGGCAATGCGAGCGGGATATCCAGCAGCGACTACTGCTCGTTCGTGGTCGGCGAGCTCTCAACAGGCGATAGTCCACAGCCGCTCGACCAGTATCCGGCCCAGCCCTGCGGCGGCAGCTACTCCGTGACCGTCAATGACGCCTTATTCGGACCGGGTGAGGCGTGGACGTACGCGGCGATCGTGTGCGCGGCCTACGTCACGAACTCCAGCGGCACCTATTGTCAGCAGAACGCCACGACCGGTGCCAGCTGGACCGCGATTGATCAGTGTTATCTCTCCACGGGCACGCTGGTCGGCTGCCCGGAGTTCACCACGCAGAGCATCGGCACCGCCACCTCCGCTGCAACCCAGATCACCGGCGCGGGGGCGGTGCTCAACGGCTCGTTGCAGCTGAACGGCGACACCTGCAACGACGTTGAGTATCAGTTCGTCTACTCGACCGATTCGCAGCTCAGCGCAGCCAGCACGACGACCGCGCAGGGCCTCTACAACGCCATCCCGCCGTTCGCGCAGTGCCCCTCGAGCTCGAGCACTCCGTCTGGGTCGATCGCGGTCAGCGCGACGGTCGGCAACCTGCCGTCGGGGACGACGATCTACTACCGCCTGGATGCGGTCACCGAGGGCGTATCCGGGAACAATCCCCCGGTGACGTTCGCCGGGCCGATTGAGAGCTTCCGCACCGGCGGCTACGTCACCGACCAGGCGGCCACGGCGATCACCGCGAGCAGTGCCCAGATCAATGCCGTGGTGGCGGCCGGCAACGACGGCTACACCTACTCCTGGCTGTACTCGACCTCTGACGCGACCAACAGCACTGGGGCGCTTGACTCCAACGCCACCTCGGTCTCGGGCGCCACGGTCGGCGCCGACGTCAACCAGAGCGAGAGCACCACGCTCTCTGGCCTGACCCCCAGTACCACCTACTACTACCAGGTCGTGGCCCAGGACACCACCACCGGCAGCTACGTCTACGGCCTGCCGACGGCGTTCACGACCCTGCCGTTCGGCTGCCCCAACGGCCAGATCGCCTACACCAACCAGGCGCTCGGCTCGACCGGCTTTGATGTCAACGGCTGCGTGAGCGGCGGCGGGCCCTGGACGATTTACGGCACCGCGGTGATCAACGGGCTCACCTTCGATGGAGGCAGTGGCACGACGGTCACGATCGACCCCACGAGCAGCCAGCTGACCGTCTCCACCGGCTACACGATCGACCTCGGCACCGTCACCCTCTACAACACCAACAGCGCGGCGCTGAGCAACGTCAGCTACACCACCAGCGCCGGAACGTCCACGTTCAACCTGCCGCAGGTGACGACAGGAGCGAAGCTCTTCTCGCTGACGGTCGGAGGAACCACCAGCGTCGCGGCGGCGGCCAGCGGCGGTGCGACCGTCACGATCAACGCGCTGGGCATGCCGATCGTGTTCAGCGGGATCACGGCGCAGGCGACGGTCGATGTCAACCAGGATGGCTCGCTCAGCTCGGTCACGGCGCAACTCGGCAACTCGACGATCGGCGCGCTGACGCTGCCCGGCGCGCAGCTCAGCTACAGCGCGAGCACCAACGAGTGGACCGCCACCGTCAACCTGCAGATCCCCTACATCAACTCAGGCGGCCTGCAGGGCGCCGGCTTAGCGGCGACGCTGGTGATCGAGAACGGACAGCTGAACGGCATTGGTGGCTCGCTCACGATCCCCAACGGCGTGCCGCTCGGTGAGACGGTCTTCATCACCTCGATCAGCTTCAACACGGTGTTCAACCCGGTGACGATCGAGGGCTCGCTCGGCGGCTCGGTCGGACCGACCGAGGATGGCGTGCAGCTGTTCGGCTTCAACACCGGCTTCTACATGGGCTTCAACCAAGACCAGACGCTGACCGGGCTGCCGGGCATACCCAACAACACTGTGGTCTACGCCCCGTTTACGCTCGGGCTCAACGGCCAGCTAAGCCTGTTCGGCATCCTCAACCTGGCGTCCGCCAACCTCGAGGTCTACGACCTGCCCAAGGCGCCGCTGGTCGGCTTCACCGCTCAGATCGGCCAGCCGATCGATTGGAGCTGCGGTAGCTTCGGCGGCAGCATAGGTGTCGACTCCGGTATCAACATCGCTGGCGACGCGACTGCCGGTGGCTTCAACCTGCTGGGCAAGGGCTACATCACCTTCCAGCTCTGCAATGTGTTCAACGGCGGCCTGACCGTCCACACGCTCATCTCCAGTACCGGCGGCGCATTCTGCGCAAGCGTGCTCAACAACTCCCTTGGACTCGGGTTCGACTGGCCCACGTCACTGAGCTCACTCAGCGACATCGGCAAGAACCTGCAGCTGTACCTGAGGGGCAACTGCAACGTTGGCAACTACGTGGCCAACCTCACGCTCGCCGCCTCCGGCGGTGCGCGTGACAGGGTGCTGTTGCCACCGGGCTTGCCGTTCGCGGTCATGCGTGTGCGTGGCGTGGGCGGCGCACCCTACGTGAACGTCTTCGGCCCTCGTGGCCTGCGAATCCACACAAACGGGATCAAGGGCGCGATCGCTCGCGGACACCTGGTGATCCCCGACCCGGCCCG
>JAJZID010000202.1 GCA_021810705.1 Actinomycetes bacterium | reverse complement strand
TCTCGAGCGTCTCGCGCACGCTCGCCAGGAACGCCGCCGCGTCCGCCCCGTAGATCACGCGGTGGTCGCTGGTGAGCGTCATCTGCATCACGCGTCGCGCCTCAAACGCGCCGTCGCGCACCACGGCCTGTGCCTCGGCGGCACCGAGCGCGAGGATCGCGGCCTGCGGCGGGTTCAGCACGGCGGTGAACTGGTGCACCCCGTACATCCCGAGGTTCGAGATCGTGAAGGTCGCACCCGCCATCTGCTCCGGCGTCAGCCGGCCCGCGCGCGCGAGCGCCGCCAGCTCGCCGGTCTCACGCGCGATCTGAGCCAGCGGCTTGGTGTCGGCGTCAAAGAGCGTCGGCACGAGCAGCGACCCGGGTGCGGCCACCGCAATGCCGACGTTCACGCGCGCGTGCAGCTCGATCGCATCATCCGCGAAGCTCGCGTTGACGCGCCGGTGCTCGCGCAGCGCCAATGCGCAGGCACGGGTCACGAAATCACCGATCGAGGCGAGCGGCTCCATGCCGCTTGCGCGCAGCTGCGCGCGCAGCGCGAAGACCGCCTCCATGTCGACGCCGACGGTGACCGTGAACTCCGGTGCCTGCTTGGCCGCCACCATGCGCCGCGCGATCGTCGCCTGGGTCGCGGTCAGCGTCTGGCGTTCGCCGGGGCCTGCGGCGAGCGCCCGCAGGCCCTCCACGTCACGCTTGACGATCCGCCCACCCGGCCCGCTGCCCGCCAGCCCCTGCAGGTCGACACCCAGTGCGGCCGCCAGGCGCCGTGCGAGCGGCGATGCCTTGACGCGGCCGTTTGTGCGCCCGCCGGCGGCCCGCTGGCTCGCCGGCGGCGTCGCGAGCGGGGCGGTGGCCACCGTGGCCGGAGCCGCTGCTGGGGCCGCTGCGGCCGGAGCCGCTGTTGAAGCTGGCGCGCCAGCGGGCGCGCCAGCCGTGGCGTCAACCGGCTGTGGCTCGCCGATGTGGCCGATCAGGGCGCCGACGGCGACCAGCTCGCCCGCCGCGGCGACGATCTGCAAGGGCCCGCTGTGCTCGGCCTGGTAGGGCATGATCGCCTTGTCGGTCTCGATCTCAACGATCTCCTCGCCGGCCTTGACCTCCTCGCCGTCGGCGCGCAGCCAGGCGACGATGGTGCCGTCGACCATCGAGTCGGAGAGCCTCGGCATCGTGATGTTCGGCACCGCTGCCTGCTAAGCCTTGAACTCGGCGGCCGGGCCGGGGGTCGGGAAGGGGGCGGCCAGGCCGGCGGCGATCATCTGCTCGATCTGGCGCTCGACCTCGGCGTCGGTGGCGTCGAGCTGCGCCTCGTCAGCCTCCGCGTGGCGCTCGAGGATGCCGGCACGGGTCAGCTTCAACGGGTCGCGCTGGCGCCAGGCGTCAAGCTCGCCGGGCTTGCGATAGGCCCCCGGGTCGCTGCGCGAGTGCCCAACGAAGCGGTAGGTGAGCGCCTCGATGAACTGTGGGCCGCCACCGTCGCGGGCACGCGCCACGGCGGCGGCGGCGGCGGCGCGCACGGCCCAGAGGTCGTTGCCGTCGATCGTCTCGGCGGGCAGCTCGAGCGTCTGTGCGCGGGCCAGGATGCGCCCGGCGGTCACGTCCTCCATCGGCGTGAACTCGCCGTAGAGGTTGTTCTCACAGACGTAGAGCACCGGCAGGTTGTGAACCTTGGCGAAGTTCAGGCACTCGTGGAAGTAGCCCTGGTTGGTGGCGCCCTCACCGAAGTAGGCGACCGCCACCCCACCTGAGCGCTTGAGCGCGAGCGCCGCGCCGGTGGCCGCACCGATGCTGCCGCCGACGATCCCGTAACAGCCCATCAGGCCGTGCGCGAGGTCGATCACGTTCATCGACCCGGCGCGCCCGCCGCAGACGCCGCTGGCGCGGCCGAGCATCTCGTCAAGCAGCGCCTGCGGGTCGACGCCCAGTGACAGCGCGTGCCCGTGGCCACGGTAGGTGCCCGCCACCCGGTCGTGCGGCTCGAGGATCGAGGCGACACCCGTGGCGACCGCCTCCTGGCCGGAATACAGGTGCGTGGTACCCGGCACCTCGCCGCGCTGGAAGAGCACCTGGACGGTGTCCTCGAAGCGCCGGATCAGGACCATCCGGCGATACAGCGCGAGCGCCTGATCCAGTGACAGGGGCGCGAGCGCCGCTGCCTGCGAGGCACTGTCGGCCAGGCCGGTCAAGGCAGTGCCACCTTCTCGTCCTGGGCGATGAGATCGGCGCCGCGCACATACTGGCGTCCGGCCACCAGCAGCTCATCGCCGGGGAAGCGGGTCAGGATCTGTGGGCCTTCGGCGGTGACCAGCACCTCCTCCTCGATCCGCGCGGCGGAGCGCCCGTCACTGGCCGGGCAGTAGGTCTCCAGCGCGAAGACCATGCCCTCCTCGATCTCGACCGGGTTCTCGAAGGAGTGCAGGCGCGAGATCATCGGTGACTCGTAGAGGCCGACGCCGAGGCCGTGGCCGAACTGCAGCCCGAAGCACGCCTCCTCGTTGGGGAAGCCGAGCTCCTGCGCGCTCGGCCAGACGGCGGCGATCTGGTCGGTGGTGACCCCGGGCCGGACCAGCTCGATCGCGTTGTCCAGCCACTCGCGGCACTGCCTGTAGGCGTCGAGCTGGGAGCGGGTTGCGCCACCGACCGCGAACGTGCGGTAGTAGCAGGTGCGGTAGCCCATGAACGAGTGGATGATGTCGAAGAACGCCTGGTCACCCGGGCGCAGCAGGCGGTCCGAGAAGACGTGCGGATGTGGGTTGCAGCGATCGCCGGAGACGGCGTTGATCGCCTCAACCTGCTCGGAGCCGAGCTCGAAGAGCAGCTTCTGTGCCTCGGCCACGATCTCGTGCTCGCGCGCGCCGGGTCGCAGAAGCTCGTAGATGCGCTCATACACCGCGTCGACGATCCCGGCGGCGTGATCGAGCAGGGCGATCTCATCGACGGTCTTGAGCTTGCGGGCTGAGAGCATCACCGGCTGGGCGTCGGCGGTCGGGATCTGGCGGCGGTGAAGCGAGGCCAGTGTCTCCATGTCGGTCAGATCGATCCCCAGTGGCTCGCGTTCGAGCCCGTGCTCGCGCAGCACCTCGTGGATGTGTCCGGCCAGCAGGTCCGGCACGCCGGTCTGCTCCGGCATCGCGCCGCGCATGCTCGAGACTCCCGCCCGCCAGCTCGACTCAGGCAGCCACGGTGCGTAGAGCTGGTGGTGCTTGGCGGCTGAGCCGAAGTCCCACAGCACCGGGTCGCCGGTGCGCGGTAAAAGCACGCAGCGGGCGCTCTTGTCGCGAGCCCACTCGCCGATGTGCGTGCTGGTCACATAGCGGATGTTGTTCTGGTCAAACAGCAGCAGCGCGCCCAGGTCGGATGCCGCGAGCGCCTCCCGCGCCTTGCGCAGGCGATCTGAGCGCAACCGCGCGAAATCAACCCGCTGCTCCCAGTCCACCGCCATCGTGGCTCCACGTGAGGCGATCATGCGCTACCCCCAATCCGCTCTGCCAGGTAATCCCAGTCTCTGTTGAACCGGTACGAGTGGTTGCTCGGCAGCTGCGGCGCCTGGGTCTCAAGCCAGCGCACGCGTGCGTTCGAGCGGTTGTAGAAGGAGTGGATGCAGCCGACGCCGGTCCAGAAGACATCGCCGGCGCGCAATGTGAACTCGTCGTCATTGGCGCTGGCCACCACCTCGCCCTCGAGGATGTAGTAGCTCTCCTCGAGCGGGTGATCGTGCGGTAGCGCTGCGCCTCCGGGCTGATACTCGACCATGAACAGCGAGTGCAGGACGGCGCCGAGCCGCTGGTCCACAAGCATCTTGACGGCGATGCCACTGTAGGCAAGCAGCGCCGTCGCCATGCTCGCCGACACGGTGGGAGCGTCAACCGCGGCGCCGATCTTGAGGTTGTCCACGTTCATCTGCCCGGCGCCGAGCCGGAAGAGCGTGCGCGTGCGCGGGTCGCGGATGTCCGCCGGCTGCGCGGCGGCGTCGGGCAGCGGCTCACCGGTCCAGAAGGTGTCCGTCGGGCCGCTGGTGCGCGGCACCGGCGAGTTTGCTTCAAGCAGCAGCACCGGCTCCGTGGTCGGGTTGCGGTAGCCGTGGGGCGTGCCGACCGGTATCAGCCCGCACTCGTCGGGCGAGAGCCCGTAGCTGTGAGCGTCGAGGGTCAGTGTCGGGCTGCCCTCGAGCACGTAGAAGCTCTGCTCGGTTGAGTGCAGGTGCATGCCCACGTATCCGCCGGGCTGGATGCGCGCGAGTGCGAGGCCCGTGTGCACGGCGCCGACCGCGCGGCTGACCAGCGTGGCGCGCGTCAGCCCTCGGCAGTGAGCCGCCGCGGGCTGGGCCGGCGCCGTGAACTTAAGCTCGTCGGCGCGGGCCACGTGGTATTGCGGCTTGGGTTCGGTCATCTGTTGGGTCAGAGTACAGGGGGTGGGGTCAGAGCGTCAAGTAACACTGCACAATATGGCTGCGACTGGGCATTCCGCTATCAGATGTCAAGTAGTCATTCACGAATCTGCGGCTCTCCGCCGGCTGCCCGCTCGAGTGCGGGCACCAGCACAGCGAGGT
>JAJZID010000201.1 GCA_021810705.1 Actinomycetes bacterium | reverse complement strand
GCCGACCGCCTGCGGTGCGAGAACCTGCACCGAGCCCTGGCGGCGCTACCAGAGCGTGAGCGGGAGGTGATCGAGATGCGCTTCGGGCTCAGTGGCGACCGGCCGTACACGCTTGAGGAGGTTGGCCGTGCCTTCAACGTTACGCGCGAGCGCATCCGCCAGATCGAGACGCACACGCTCAAGAAGCTCGAGGCGCTGCCCGAGGCGCAGCGTCTGCGCGAGTTCGCCTGACCTGCCTGTCTGCGTGAGGGGTTCCGGATGGGGCCGCGCCGGCACGTCGCGACCGTATAGACTCGTCGCTCGCTGGCGGGATTCCCGAGCGGTCAAAGGGGACTGACTGTAAATCAGTTGGCACTGCCTTCGGAGGTTCGAATCCTCCTCCCGCCACTGCGTTTGAGCGGCTCGAGTCGGCCGGCTCCGCTCAGCGCTGGTCGAGGTCGATCACGACCTTGCCGACCGCGCCCTGCTCGACGGCGTCGTGCGCTGCTGCCGCCTGATTGAGGCTGAAGCGCTGAATCGGCAGCGTGCTCAGGGCACCAGCTGCCAGCGCCGCCGACGTGCGGGCGATGGCAGCCTGCAGGTCCGCCTCGGGGACCATGTACAGGAGCATGAAGCGCAGGGCGATGTTGGCCGCCATCAGCTGGCGAACGGGCACCTGGGCGATGCTCGTGCTGTCTGCGGCATAGGCCACGATCACCGCACCGGGCGCCGCCACCGCCAGGTCCAGCTCCAGGTTCGCCGCGATCGCGACCTCCACGTAGCGCTCGATTCCCGCGGGGGCGGCCTCGCGGATGCGACCTGCCGCGTCGGCGTCGTGGTAGTTGATGACCGTGTCCGCTCCGGCCTGGGTCGCGAGCGCCGCCTTCTGCGGGCCACTGACCGTGGCGATGACCTTGGCTGCGCGCTCGAAGCGCGCGAGTTCGATGGCGGCGTGTCCCACGGCGCCGGCGCCGCCGGAAACGAGCACGGTTCGTCCCCGTGGCGCTCCGTCGGTCGCCAGGCAGTAGGCGGCGGTCAGTGCCGGTACTCCGAGCGAGGCGCCGAGTTCAAAGGACGCCTCGTCGGGCAGCGGGACCGCTCTGCTCTCAGGTACCACCGTGTACTCGGCCGCTGTTCCGTAGGGGCTGCCGTGGGCTGCGAACAGCAGCCAGACCCGCTGCCCGAGCCGCTCGGTGCTGACACCGCTGCCGACCGCGTCAATCGTGCCGGCGCCGTCCTGGTTGGGGACCTGGAACCCGCCGGGTGATGTCGCGGCGCGTCCTGTGAATCCCTTGCGCGTCTTCCAGTCGGTTGGGTTCACGCCCGAGATCGCGATCCTGACGCGCACCTCACCGGGCCCGGGTGACGGGGTCGGGATTTCGCGGACCTCGAGTTCCGGTGAGCCTTCATCAATGCGGTAGAGCGCAGCGAGCATCGCGACAATCCAGCATAGATGGCGCCCGTCAAGACAGGCTGACGCATAAGTTCGGACGCACCGTTTAGGCGCGGTAACCTGCGGGTATCGGCTTGACCATGGATATGAGCTCTGCAGTCCTCAACGATCCGCGTGCATTCAGTGGCCGGGAGGTTCCGGTCGAGGAGCTGTTTCGCCGCTGGCAGGGGCATCGGGACCGACAAGCGCGTGACGCTCTCGTGAGCAGGTATCTGCCGCTGGCTCGCAAGCTGGCGCGCCGCTACCGCGGCGCGCGCGAGCCACTGGATGACCTTGAGCAGGTCGCAAGCCTCGGTTTGGTCAAGGCCATTGACCGCTATGACCCCGAGCGCGGGGTCGGTTTCCAACACTTCGCGGTGCCGACCATAGTCGGTGAGCTGAAGCGCTACTTCCGCGACTGCGGCTGGGCTGTGCACATGCCGCGTGGCATTCAGGAACTCGCTTTGCGGGTCGCGCAGGCACAGCGCCAGCTGACCGCGCAGACAGGTCGCGAGCCCACCTACAGCGAGGTGGCGGAGTTCCTCGAGATCGATGTCACGGATGTGCTGGAGGCGGCAGAGGCGGCCGCGGCCCATCACTCGGTGTCCTTCGACACGCCGCACGACGACGGTGACGGTGAGGCGGCCACTCTGGGTGACTCGATCGGCCAGACGGATGAGCGCTACGGGCTGGTTGACCTGTCGGCGTCACTTGCGCCGGCGATCAGGCAGCTCTCTGAGCGTGACCGCCATGTGCTCGCACTGCGCTTCGTAGAGGACCGCACGCAGAGTGAGATCGCCCGAGAGGTCGGCGTCTCACAGATGCAGGTCTCGCGCATCCTTGGCAAGACGCTGGACCGGCTCGCGGCGTCGGTGGACGTTTAGCTCGCCTCCGATTTGCGTGAGTCCGGAGCCAACGGCCCGGCGTGCTCGTGAAGCCGGTCGACCAGGGGATCGCTCCGGTGCTGACCTTGGTGCGCTACCTTGATCGCAGTCCGTGAGTTCTGAACCTGCTTGCGTCGGGCTCGAGCTCGAGAGTCGGCCCCAGAGCGTCGCGATTGTGCGTGCGGCTCTCACCGGGCTGCTCGAGTTTGCGGGCGCTGTCGAAGCTGTCTCGACCGACGTCAGGACGGCGGTCAGCGAAGCCTGTAACAACGTCGTCATGCACGCCTACCCTGGGCAGGTGGGGCCGCTACGCGTACTTGCGCGCAGTGCACCGGGTCGCTTCGACGTCATTGTGCGCGACGAGGGCAGGGGTATCCGCCAGCTCTCGCGTGACCCGCTCGCGGGCGGGCACGAGCACATGGGTCTGGGGCTGGCGCTGATCAGCGCACTGTGTGACCAGCTTGAGGTGAGCAACCCCGCGCGGGGCGGCACTGAGGTCACGATGCGGTTTCGCACCGTTGCGGTTGAGCCCGAGCCCAGCGCCTCGCAGGGTCACACCTGGCCCGAGCGTCCCGACCAGCTTTCCGGCGAGGATGTCGTCATGTGGTGTCAGCCGGTTGGGTTGAGTGGTCATCTGGTCGGCCGCGTGGCGCGTGCAACGGCCGCCGGTCTGGGCTTCACGATCGCCGGCGCCCGCGACCTCTACGCGATCGCCGACGCGATCACAGCGCTCACCGCGGCGACGGCCAGTGAACAGCTGGTGGTTGGCGTCTCGGTCTCTGCGCACCGTATGACGCTGGCGGTAGGCCCGATAGCCGACGCCGAGCTGCGTGTCCGCCGCGAGTTGCTGACCGGGCTGGTGGATGCGATCAGCGCCGAACCATACGGACAGGGCGAGCTCCTGCGCCTGTCACTGCCAGATCGCGGTCGCCAGCCAGTGGGCGGCTGACCGGCGCTGCGCGCGGCGTGTGAGACCCTGGTAACTCGCGGCCAGCAGCCGCGCTGCCGTCGCAGCCGGTCAGCTGCCGCCGTGCAGCTGCTCAGGGGAGTCGGCCAAGAGCAACTCGTGCTCGAGGCCGGTCAGACTCAGCAGGCGGCTGACCTGACCCTCGGCGTGCACCAGCCCCAGACGTCGCCCCTGATCACTGGCCCGCTGGTGTGCGCGCACCAGCACGGCGAGTGCGGTTGAGTCGATGAAGCTCACAGCGCGCAGGTCGACGATCACCAGCGCGTCGTCCTGCAGCTGGGACAACTCCTGCTCCAGCCTCTGGCTGGAGGCAATGTCAAGCTCGCCGCTGACCTGCACGAGCGTGGCCTGTCCATCGCTCTTGACCGTGATCGAAATGGCAGACTCCAAGATGCTTGGAGGTTACCGCGAGGGCGTCCGCGAGGAGTTCTCGCCCTCGGGGGCCGCTTGTGGAGGGCGTCCTGGCCCAGCGGGGCAGCACATCGCGCCTGCTTCGGCCGGTTGAGGCGCTTTGCAGCGCGGCCGGCGCTGGATCCCAACAGCGCAGGTGGACAGTGATGCGCAGGCCAGCCGCGCGTTGAGTCCGAGTCAACGGCCCACCATCGGTTGACGGCCTGACCGCCCGCGGGCGGTTCGAATGTCAGCTGCCGGGGAATTACAGGCTGAGTAGTACGTAACCAACCGTGTCTACGAAGGAGATTCGCATGGGACTAGGCGGTTCATTGATACTGATTGCCATCGGGGCGATACTTCGCTGGGCGGTCAGCGCGACGACGGCTGGAGTAAACATTCACGTCGTCGGGCTCATACTGCTGATCGTCGGAGGCGTCGGCTTCGTGACCTCGCTGTTCTGGATGGCCTTCTACACCGAGCGCACCACACGCCAGCCGTATTCGGATGGCGCTGCGGCGCCAGGAAGTGAGGGCGGCGGAGGCTACCCGCAGCCGCGCGTCTGAGGCCAAGCCGATGGCTGCCAGGCCCGAGCCGCGGTGCGTCGCGCTGACGGCTGGTTTCGTGGCCGCAAGCAGGGGTATTTCTCAGGCTGACGAGCTGAGATGAGCATGATCGGCAAGGCCATCGACAGACACCTGATGCGGATGCGGTCAGAGCCGGACCCAGCGGTACGGCTGCGATCGTTCGAACGCGGGCTTTGCGACGGTGAGACCGTCGCAAAGCCCGCGCCGTTCTGGTCGAGACCGGACGCGGAGCGATCCTGAGATGCGCAGCGATCCTGAGATGCGCAGCGATCCTGAGATGCGCAGCGATCCTGAGATGTGCAGCGATCCTGACACCGCG
>JAJZID010000200.1 GCA_021810705.1 Actinomycetes bacterium | reverse complement strand
CACGTCCGCTCGCATCTCTCAAAGGCTGTTGATGAGGTCCGCCGGGAGGAGTCAAAGCACCACCGCGACCTGCTGGCAAACACCAGGTACATGTGGCTCAAGCGACCGAAGAACCTGACCGAGCGTCAGCGTGATCTGCTTGACGAGCTGCTCACCCAGCCGCTTGAGACCGTCCGTGCGTACACGCTTGCTCAACAGTTCGACAGCTTCTACGAGATCACCGACCCCGACACGGCTGAGGAGTACCTGCGCCGCTGGATCATCGAGGTCGACGCAAGCGGCCTTCAGCCACTCCAGCGGTTCGCCCGGATGCTCGAGGATCACTGGGACGGCGTGATCCGCTGGCATCACAGCCGGATCAGCAACGGGCTCTTGGAAGGACTCAACAGCCTCATCCAGGCCGCGAAACGACGCGCCCGCGGATACCGCTCGAACCGCAACTTCATCACGATGATCTACCTCATCGTCGGCAAGCTCAACGCCGGGCCGATCATCGCGTAACACACTCAAAACAGCGAGGAACCGGCAAACCCAGCTCCGCAGCGACATGCGCGACCGGACGATCAGACTCGACCGCCAGGCGCACACCCCGCTCGATCAGCTCCTTCGGATATTTCCTTGACTGGTTCTCCATCTGAGTGCAGTTGGGGCCGTGAGCGGCGCGCTGGAGTCCTCTCCATCGCACCCGAGGCTTCGGCGCTGTCAAACGAGCCAGCCAGAGCCGTGAAGGGTCTCAGGGAGCCTCTGGAACATGCCAATGAACTCGGGCGGGTCCCGCGGCTACTGCACTCAGATGGAGAACCAGTTTTCCTTGTAGGCATGACAACAACTTCCTTCCCGAGAGCCGAAACCCTCGCATAGAAGTCTCCGCCAAACCCGGCCTGCCTCACCCGGCAGTCGCGGCTGGTTGCGGCGATCAAGAGCGCGCACCCGGACCAGCTGCGGATCCCGGCCTTGTTGTGGACGCGCTCGGCGGTGCAGGATCTGATCGAGCGCGAGTGCGGGGTGCGCCTGGAGGTCACGACCGTTGGGCGGTACCTGCGCCGCTGGGGGTTCACGCTCAAGTGGCCGTCGAAGCGGGCGCTCGAGGCCGACCCGGTGGTGGTCGAGGCGTGGCTTGAGGATGTGTATCCGCAGCTCAAGGCGCGTGCCGCACGAGAGAACGGGCTGATCCTGTGGCAGGACGAGTCCGGGGTGCAGTTGCGCCACCTGCAGCCGATTGCCGGCTACGCGCCGCGGGGGCAGCGCGCGATCGCCAGGATGTCGGGCAAGAGGGTCTCCCAGAACATGATCAGCGCGCTCTCAAACGGCGGGCAGCTGCACTTCTCGATCTACGAGGGACGGTTCACCGCCAGCCGGTTCATCGCGTTCCTTGACCGGCTGGTGCGCTGCTACCCGGACCGCAAGATCTTTCTGATCTGCGACAACCACTCCACCCACCACGCCAAGGCGGTCAAGCAGTGGGTCGCTGGGCGCACGGATCGGATCGAGCTTTGCTTCCTGCCGGCCTACAGCCCCGAGCTGAACCCCGACGAGTACCTCAACCAAGACGTCAAACGGCACCTCCGCCAGCTGTACCCCCGGCCGGTCGACAAGCCCGGCCTCAAGAGCGAGCTGCGCCGGTTCCTCAGGCGCCGTCAGCGTCAGCCACAGATCGTGCGCAACTACTTCCAGGCGCCAGAGATCAAGTACGCCGCCTGATTACCGGCCTCATCAGGGCCTATTAGACGCTCGCGGTGATACCGGCAGATCCATCCCGGACCGTGATGTTGTACTGTTTTGGCTGGCTGCGGACACTATGTTGTCATGGAGCCTGCCGCGAATCAGCTTGCGCGCCCGGTCGGCGAGCGCTGTGACGAGCACCTGTGGCGAAGGAGCCGTGAAGGCGATGCGGAGGCGTTTGCGGTGCTGTTCGACCGTCACCGCGACCGAGTTTTCAGGCATGCCCGTCGGCTTGCTGGTGATCAACGTGAGGACGCCGAGGACCTGGTCGCAGCCGCATTTCTAGAGATGTGGCGCCGCCGGCGTAGGGTCCGGCTGGTCGACGGTTCGGTGTTGCCGTGGCTCCTCGCGACCACGACTAATCTTGGCCTCAACGCGAACCGGGCGCGGCGACGGTACAGCCGCGCGTTGGCGCGGCTGCCGCGAACCGCCGCCGTTCAGCCCGACACAGCCGATGTCGCGCTTGGTTTCCACGGCTTGGCGATCGATGGCCACCTTAGGGCCGCGCTGCGGGCGCTGAAACCACGGGACGCGCAATTGTTGGCTCTGGTGGCCCTGGAGGACTACACGGTCACAGCGGCTGCAGAGTGCCTGGATCTGAGCGAGTCGGCGGCTAGGGTGCGGCTCCATCGCGCTCGAGCAAGCGTAAAAGCAACCGCGATCGGTGTGAAGCCTCGCGTCGAGGATCCACCGTCTAGGAGGAACGACCATGCGTGATGAGATGGACGAGAGCTTCACCGCCGCGCTGCGTGAGCTGCTGATCGAGCAGGTCAGTGCCGAAGGTCGCGCCCGCAGTCGGGTGCGAAGGCCCGGACGGTGGAGCGCGAGCCTCGGGCTTCTAGCTACTCTGCTCGCAGGCGCGAGTGGGGTCGCGGCCGCCGCGGTCGTGGTCATCTCGTCGGCCCTACCCGGTAGCCAGCGCGTCACTGCGCTATCAGCACCGCTCACCGTCGGCGGCGCCGGGACACAGACCGTACAGCTCAATCAGCGCCCGCCCGGTGCCAACGCGATCTATTTCGAGTTGAGCTGCCTGACCCCGGGGACCTTCACGTTCGCCGATGGCGCTGGCTTGACTTGTAACGATCAGGCTGACGTAGCTGACACGCTGGAGCATCCGGCTACCGGTACCATCGTTCTCGGAGCCGGCGACGCGGACGCTACCATCACGGCCGCTCACGGAGACCGGTGGCGCCTGACGCTGTTCTACGCCAGCGCCACCACGACCCCGTGGAAGATCAACGCGAGCGGACAGACCTACGGCACCCCGAATCCAAACGGGGTCCCAGATCTGGTGGCGGCGATCGCCACCAACGGCCGGTCTGGCTACGTGTACGCGAGCCAGCTCGACGGCCCGCAGCCGGCAACCCCGACCGAGGCCGCCACTTGGAGTCCGGCGCCTCGCACGATCACCGTCTATGAGTCTGACGGCAAGACTCCGATCGGCCACTTTGTCGTTGGTCACTGACTCCAGAGTGCTCCCGCGCCGGAGGTCTCGTGTCTCGTTGCTGGTCTGACGCCGCTTCACGAGTTCGCGTGCGCGCGCGGAGTTCCGTGGCTGTCGCGCGACGCATCAAGCTTGCAACACTCAACAAGGAGGGCAGATGTCATTGGGCACACTGATCAGAATCTTGGCTGAGTCCAAGAGGACCGCAGTTGTCGGACTCGTCTGTGGGGCGTTCCTAGGGATCGCCGCGATAGCTCTGGCAGCGCAGGCAACGAGCGCAACCGGCTACACGCCGGTCGTAGACGGCCACCAGTACGCAACCCAGTCGATCTTATACACGCAGGAGCCAGGGTCTCCGAGCGACTGGGCGTACACACTGCTTTGGACGACCGGTGGCGAGAACGTCGCGGCTGGGTGGATGGGCGCTGACGCACGTAAGTTCAAGAACGGGTCTGTGTGCGAATCTACCGGCTACCAGTACAACAACAGCTCGTCCAGCAGCCAGGGCGCACTAGCTGACAGCAAAGCGTGCGGCACTGGTACCTATTACAGCTACGGCGTGATCGCGATCTGGAATGGCAGTGGTTACAACTATTACTACTCACAACAGAGCCCTAGCCTGAACGGTTAGAGAGAGGTTTACTGTGATGCTCACAAGAATCCGTCTGTGCGGGCGGCGGCTGGCAGTAGGGATCACCATGGTGGTCGCCGGGTTCGTGATTGCCGCCGGCGGCACGGCCATCGCCACAGCCGCATTGACCAACGGCGACCAAGTCGTCATTCAGCAGCTCTCCGGCGCCACCACACGGCACGATCCCGCTTGGGCCGTGAACTCCAACGGCCAGACGTACGGCTCGCTGTTGAACTCAACCAGCTCGGCCAGCGACCCGGAGCTGGTCCAGGTAATCGCCACCAACGGCAAGACTGGCTACGTCTACTCAAGCCAGCTGAACCCTCCGGCTCCTGCTTCCCCGAGCGCGGCTATCGCCCAGGAGGAAGCCAACACCGCAGGCCTCTTCATCCCCGTGTATGCGCAGGACGGCACAACTGTCATCGGACAGTTTGAGGTCGCTGAGCCTGGCAACGCTGCGGGCTGAGCCGTCCGCGCGGCCCGATCGTGATCGTCGGCCAGCCAAGCGCGGCTGGCCGACGAAGGGCCGACGAGGTCGTGCTTCTCGCCAGGCCGCCTCACCTCGGGCTGGCGAAACCTGTCAAGGATCACGAACGACTCACCCGCGGGCCTGCAGCTCACGCGCGAGCTCTGTGCGGTACGTGGTTTGCGTCTGGCTTCGCGATAGAGGTAGGGTCGTTTTTCAACCTTAAGCTGGGTAGCTTTGGGGGCCTTGATCCAGGAGGTCCAGATGATGGAGAACGGCAAGCGCAAAGCTCGCCGGCAGCT
>JAJZID010000199.1 GCA_021810705.1 Actinomycetes bacterium | reverse complement strand
CCGAACAGAGAAGTTAAGCCCCTCAGCGCCGATGGTACTTGGCTTGAAAGGGCCTGGGAGAGTAGGTCGCCGCCGGTTTCTTTAGATCTCGCGCGAGCCGCCTGACCGAAAGGTCGGGCGGTTTTGCTGCGTCCCGGATATGATGCCCGCGGAGCCAGCCGAGCTTCGCGACCCACATCCAACCCGGCACTTTGAGGTGATCAGCCATGTCGATCTCGTCTGAGCCGGCCGACGCCACGCGACGCGAGATCCAGCGCGTCGCCACCCACATCCTGGCGCGGGCGCGCAAGGCGGTAGACGGGGAGATCTCGTTGCGCGTCGGGCTGACCGGGCTGGCCACGCCCGCGTTCGGCCCCGAGCGCGAGGTGCTGCGGTTCGCCGGCGGACATCTCATCCACGAGACCCGCATCGGCGGTGAGCTGCGCTCGCGCGCGATGGCCATTGTGGGCAGCACACTGGGCGAGCTCGCCGCATTCTGCGATGTGGATCTGGACGCAAACCTCGACTTCGGCCACGACGCGCCCTTGGTGGGTGACCGGACGCGTCCGATCCAGTTCGATCAGGCGGCGGCCGAGGCGCTGCTGCGGTGGTACCAGATTGGGGCGGCGGCGCTTGACCAGGTCATCACCGTGGCCAGTGATTGCTCACCGGTCCAGCTCTGGCCCGAACACTTCGATGTGGCCATTGACCTGCGCACCGCGAGTGGGCGCTGCAACCTCGGAGCGGCGCCGGCTGACGCCTTCTCGCCGCAGCCGTATCTGTACGTCGGGCCACACGGTGCCGATCGACCAGGCGAGCAGGCCTACTGGAACGTCACGTTTGGCGCGCTGCTCGGCGCCGGGCTGGTGCTCGCCGACCCCGATCCGGTGGCGGCGGCGGTCAGGTTCTTCACGCAGGGCCTGCGATTGCTCGGCTGAGCGGTTCCGGCGCCGACTCCAGCCGGTACACGCTCACCGGCACACCGGGCGGGGCCACGGTGTTGAACGCAAACTCCATTCCCAGGTGGCCTGCGACGGCAAGCGACGCGTGGTTGTCGGGATGGATGCGTGCCGTGAGCTCCGTGGCGCCGAGCGCCGTGAACGCGTCGCTGGCCACCGCGAGCGCGGCCTCGGTGCTGTAACCGTGCCCCCAGTGCGCCGGTGAAAGCCACCAGCCGATCTCGTACTCGTCAGGTGAGAGCCCGGGTGTGCCCTCGCCCATCAGGTTCAGGGCGAGCAGCCCGATGTCATCACCGCTGCTCAGCTGCGAGATCACGCGCCAGCCGAAGCCGTGCTGCTGCCAGTGCTTGACGGTCGCGTCAGAGACGGCGATCGCCTTCAACGCGCTCCAGGTGCGGCCGTCTGAGATGTAACGGGTGACGTGCGGGATGGAGCTCAGCGCAGACAGCAGCGCGACGTCATCGGCGGACCAGGGCCGGAGCAGCAGCCGCTCGGTTTGCAGCACGTGCGCCACGGCGGGGAATGGTAGGACGCCGCTCGGGCGCGATCGCGCAGCAAGCGTTCGCACGCTTGCGGTAGTAGTCCACGTCCGCGTAGAGCCTGTCGCCGTCAACCACGTAGTCGTAGTCGCCGAGCAGCATGTCGTCGATCGCGTCGCTGATTCTGAGAAGGAGCCCACCCAGGCCAGAAGAGAACATATGTTCGTAGCATATGTTCGGGGTCGGACGGAACCACCGGCGGAGCCCGGAGCCCGGAGCCCGGAGCCCGGAGCCCGGAGCCCGGACGACAGCGCTAGCCGAGTGCAGCCCAGGCTTCGTGCTTGGTGTGGATCCGGTCCACCACCGCGGCGGTGAACTCGGTCGTCCCGGCCGAGCCGGACAGGTCAAAGGTCTTCACGCCGGCGGCGACGGCCTCGAGTGCGGATTCGTAGATCGCGCGCGAGGCGCGCTCCGCGTGTGCGCCATAGCGGTCGGCGGCGTGGTGCATCACAGCGCCGCAGGCCAGGATCATCGCAAGCGGGTTGGCGATGTCCTTGCCCTGCAGCGCAGGCGCGGTGCCGTGCGGGGCCTCGGCCATCGCAACCGTCGTGTTGTACTCATCGTCAAAGGCCAGTAGCACCGACTCGGCGCCCGCGATCGAGCCGAACATCGGCAGCACGAGGTCAGACAGGCAGTCACCGTCGCGGTTGAGCGCCGGGATCACGAGCGTCTTGTCGGTAGCGCCCGAGAGCAGCCCGGCATAGGTCGCGTCGATCAGCACGGGCTTGTAGTCGACATCGGGGTGACGGGCGGCAGCAGCGTCCATCTCCTCCTTGAGCATGCCCTCATAGATGGCCGACACCGTCCACTTGGGGCCGCCGTAGACGCGCGCATCCAGGCGCTCAGCGGTCCTGAAGGCGTACTCGGAGACGGCGCGGCAGGTTGAGCGCGTGATCCGCTCCTCGCGGTAGGCGACCTCGTCTGGGGCGTCCGCTGTGCCCTCGCGCCACTGCTTGGCGCCGTAGGCATCCTCCACGGCCATGCGCACCACCGAGATCGGGTAGTAGACACCGGCCATCGGCGCGACACCGGGCAGCCGCCGTCCGGTCCGCACGATCACCTTGCCGCCGATGCCCTCGCGAACGATCGCATTGGGGGTGCCGACATCCTCGCGGCCCTCCGGGGTGATCGTCGCAGCCTTGATGCCCAGTCCAGCCGCCCGCATTGCCGCGGCGGCGTCGTGGACGACGCGGTTCTGGGTCGCGCGCCGGTTGCCGAGCGAGAGGTCGTAGCGCTCTAGCTCGACCGGAAAGCCGAGCAGATCCGAGTCGAGCACCCTGAGCGCCTGCTCGAGCAGCTCCTGGCCGGTCTCATCGCCCTCCAGCACCACAATCCTGATTGCATCAGTCATCGCCCGTCACAATAGCCCAGCGACCAGATCGTTGCTGTCTGTTATCACGTACAGGCGTTCAGGGCCGCAACTCCGCGGAGTTGTGACGGTGAAACAGCGGCCGTGCGGGGGGCCTCAGCGCCGGGAGCTCAGCGCCGAGAGTTCAGCGCCGGGACCTCAGCGCTGCTCAGCGCTTGAGTACAAGTGACGGCGAGACCTGTTCGAGCGCCGCGATCACCCGCGCGACGTGCTCATCAAAGTCGACGCCGAGCGCCTCGGCGCCCGCGGTCAGCTGCTCGCGATCCACGGCGGCGGCGAAGCTCGGCTGCTTCATCTTCTTCCTGACCGACTTGGCGCTCATGCCGGCGAGACCCTCGGGTCGGACGTAGGCGACCGCCAGTATGAAGCCCGAGAGCTCATCGACCGCGTAGAGCGCCCGCTCCATCTGCGTCTCGCGGGTGATCCCGAGGTAGTCGGCGTGCGAGCCAACTGCGCGGATCAGCTCCTCCGGGTAGCCGCGGCGCTGGAGCTCCTCCATCGCGATCCGCGGATGCCCGGTGCTCAGGTCCGGGTGACGTTCGTAGTCCAGGTCATGCAGGAGTCCTGTCAGGCCCCAGAGCTCACGATCGGCGTCAAAGTGCTCTGCGTAGGCGCGCATGGCCGCCTCGACGGCCAGCATGTGGCGGCGCAGCGAGTCGCTCTCGGTCCACTCGCAGACCAGCGCCCACGCCGCCTGGCGGGCGTCCTGCACAGAGGCCGGGGTGGCGCTGGACGAGGTCTCGGCGTCCATGCCGTTACCTTACTGGTAGCCATGGAAAAGTTCGTGATCGAAGGCGGCGCGCCGCTGTCAGGCATCGTCGTACCGGCCGGCAACAAGAACGGGGCGCTGCCGATCCTCGCCGCCACGCTGCTGACCGACGAGGACGTGACGCTGCGCAACATCCCGCGCATCAAGGACGTGGACGCGATGCTCGCGCTGCTGGCATCGCTCGGCGCCGCGGTCACGTGGAGCAGCGGTGGCGAGGTGCGGATCAACACCGGCGGTGTCAGCCGCACCAACGTCGACCGCGAGCTCGGTGAGCGCATCCGTGCTTCCTTCCTGCTCGCCGGCCCGCTGCTTGCGCGCTTCGGCCGCGCCGAGATGCCACCGCCGGGTGGTGATGTGATCGGGCGCAGGCGCCTTGACCCCCACTTCGATGCGATGCGAGCGCTCGGCGCCGACGTTGAGGTCGGCGCCAACATCCGCCTGACGGCGCCCACCGGCGGCCTCGCGCCCTGCGACTTTCTGATGGATGAGCCCTCCGTGATGGCGACCGAGAACGCGCTGCTGGCCGCCGCGCTGACGCCCGGCACATCCGTGATCCGCAACGCCGCCTCAGAGCCGCACGTCCAGGATCTGGCGCGGATGCTGATCAAGATGGGCGCTCAGATCGACGGGATCGGCTCAAACGTGATGATGGTCACCGGCCGCGACCGGCTGCACGGCTGCGAGCACACGGTCGCCCCCGATCACATCGAGATCGGCTCGTTCATGGCGCTGGCCGGGGTCACCGGCGGCGAGCTGACGATCAAGGACACCGTGCCGGAGGACCTGCGCATGATCAGGCTGGTGTTCGAGCGGCTCGGCCTGAGGAGCACCATGATCGGCAATGACGTGCATGTCCCGGGCAACCAGCACCTGGTGATTCAGAGTGACGCGGGCGGCTACACACCGAAGGTCCAGGACGGCCCCTGGCCGGCGCTGCCCGCCGACCTCACCAGCGTTGTTTTGGC
>JAJZID010000198.1 GCA_021810705.1 Actinomycetes bacterium | reverse complement strand
GGGTCTCTCTGACATAACGATCCGCAAGAGCGCGAACGAGGTGGAGGTCAACATCCACACTGCGCGGCCCGGCATCGTGATCGGCAAGGCCGGCTCCGAGGTCGACCAGCTGCGCCGTGACCTGCACAGGATCACCGGCAAGCAGGTTAAGGTCAACATCCTTGAGATCAAGCGGCCCGAGCTCGACGCCCGGTTGGTGGCGCAGTCCATCGCTGAGCAGCTCCAGAACCGCGTTGCGTTCCGCCGCGCCATGAAGCGCGCTCTGACCAGCGCGATGCGGTCAGGTGCGAAGGGCGTAAAGGTGCAGGTTTCGGGTCGACTCGGCGGCGCTGAGATGGCCCGTACGGAGGGCTACTCCGACGGCCGCGTGCCCCTGCATACGTTGCGCGCCGACATCGACTACGGCTTCCACGAGGCCCGCACGACCTTCGGCCGGATCGGCGTCAAGTGCTGGATCAACAAGGGCGAGATCATGCCCGAGGGCTACACCGGCGCCGACCTGACGATCATGGATGCCCCCTCGCCACAGCAGAATGACCGTGACCGGCGCGGTGGTCGTGACGGCCGCGATGGTCGCGGGCGGGGCGGCTCCGGTGGACCGGGTGGTCGGGGCCGTGGTCGCGGACCAGGTCAGGGCGCGACCGGCGGGCCTGGTGCCGCTGGGTCCAGCGCGGGTGGTGCCAGCCGAGGCCGCGGACGTGGTTCCAGCGCCGGAGGCGCGAGCCGCGGACCGGGAGGCTACGCCGGCCAGGGTGGGCGTGGCCCGAGCGGACCCGGCCAGGGTGGGCGTGGCCCGAGCGGACCCGCCCAGGGTGGGCGTGGCCCCTCACAGGGCGGCGCTCGCGGACCGCGTCCCGCAGGGGCTCCTCAGACTCGTGGACCCAGGCCGGCGCAGGGCGGCCAGCCCCCGCGGGGCGGCCAGTCCGCGCCCGGTGGTTCTGCTCCCCGTCCGTCAAACGGAGGTAACGGCTGATGCTGGCCCCCAAGCGTGTAAAGCACCGCAAGCAGCACCGCGGCCGCAGGGCCGGGCTGTCGCGCGGCCAGGTGAAGGTGCAGTTCGGCGAGTTCGGCCTCAAGGCGCTCGACGCGGGTTGGATCACCAACCGCCAGATCGAGGCGGCGCGTATCGCTATGACCCGCAAGATTCGCCGCGGCGGCAAAGTCTGGATCAACATCTACCCCGACAAGTCCTATACCAAGAAGCCCGCCGAAACCCGCATGGGCTCCGGCAAGGGCTCACCGGAAGGTTGGGTTGCGGTTGTCAAGCCCGGGCGCGTGATGTTCGAGCTGGCGGGCGTGTCCGAACCGCTCGCCCGTGAGGCGATGCGGCTGGCCGGCCACAAGCTTCCTGTCCGCACCAAATTTGTCGTGCGGGAAGAGGGATGAGCATGAAACCAGTACAACTGCGCGACCTCAGCGAGCAGGAGCTCGCGGCGCAAATTCATAGCGCGCGCCGGGAGCTTCTCGGGCTGCGCTTCCAGCACGCCACCGGTGAGCTGGAGAACACGGCGGGCATGCGGCGTGCGAAGCGTGAGATCGCGCGCGCGCTGACGATCGCCAAGGAACGTGGAATCGAGATCAATGGCTGAGCAAAGCGAAAACGAAGAGACGACCGCCGCGGTCGCCGAAGAGCTGGCTGAGAGTGCTCCGCAGGAGCCGCAGACCAGCAGCGCGGCGCCCAAAGGCAAGCGGGCAGCGAAGCCCAAGCCTGTGGTGGCGATGACCCCGCAGCAGCGCCAGGAGCAGCGAGCAGCGCTGCGCGCGAAGAAGGCGCTGGCGCGTCGCCGTGGCCGTGCGGCCGACCGGGAGAGCTGGAAGGCGGGCGCACACGAGCGGACCGCCACGCCCGCGCGCGAGCATGAGAGCGGGATGCAGAAGACCCGTCAGGGAGTCGTGGTCTCCGACAAGGCTGAAAAGACGATCACCGTGCGCATCGACGTCGCGCGCCGCCATCGCCGCTATCAGAAGGTCGTGCGCACCTCCACCACGCTGCACGCGCATGACGAACACAATGATGCCCATGTGGGTGACACCGTGGTTGTGCGCGAGTCCCGCCCGCTTTCACGGACCAAGCGCTGGCGCCTGGTACAGGTTGTCGAGAGGGCTCGCTGATGGTTCAGAACGAGACCAGGTTAAGGGTGGCGGATAACACCGGCGCACGTGAGATCCTCGTGATCCGCGTGCAGGGCGGTCACCGACGCCGTTACGCGCGTGTCGGCGACGTGATCACCGCCACCGTCAAGCAGGCGACGCCGCAGGGCTCCGTGAAGAAGGGCGAGGTCGTCAAGGCGGTCGTCGTGCGCACGAAGAAGGCATACGGCCGCGAGGACGGAACCTACATCGCCTTCGACGAGAACGCCGCTGTGATCATCGACAACAACAACAACCCGCGTGGCACGCGCATCTTCGGGCCCGTGGCCAGAGAACTGCGTGAGCGCAACTTCATGAAGATCGTCTCGCTCGCACCGGAGGTGCTCTGACCATGCCTGCCCGCATCAAGACCGACGATCAGGTTGTCGTGATCAGCGGCAAGGACAGAGGCAAGCGTGGACGTGTGCTGCGCGTCGACCCCAAGCACGAACGCGTCTACGTCGAGGGTCTGAACAAGATCAAGCGCCACCAGAAAGCCAACCCGATGTCGCCGACCGCCAACCAGGTCAGCGGGGTGATCGAGAAGGAGGCTGGCATCCATGTCTCCAACGTCGCGCTCGCCGACCCCAAGGACGGCAAGCCGACGCGCGTAGGCATTGAGCTTGTGGACGGCAAGCGCGTTCGTGTGGCGCGGCGCAGCGGGACGAGGATCGACTGATGGCTGCTCGGCTGAAACAGAAATACGAGAACGAGATACGCCCGGCGCTGATCGAGCGCTTCGGCTACCAGACGCCGATGCAAGCGCCGAAGATCATGAAGGTCACGGTCAACATGGGCGTTGGTGATGCCAAGCAGGATTCGAAGATGTTTGACGCCGCCGCCGAGCAGCTCGCGCTGATCACGGGGCAGAAGCCAAACGTCCGCCGGGCTCGCAAATCGATCGCGCAGTTCAAGCTGCGCGAGGGGATGCCCGTCGGTTTGGCTGTGACGCTTCGTGGGGAACGCCAGTACGAGTTCTTGGACCGCCTGTTCTCGGTGGCGATGCCTCGCATCCGTGATTTTCAGGGTGTGAATCCCCGCGCGTTTGACGGCCGTGGGAATTACACCCTCGGGCTGCGCGAACAGATCATCTTCCCCGAGATCGATTACGACGAGGTCGACCAGACACGCGGCCTGGACGTCACGATCACCACCAACCGTTGCACCGACGAGGAGTCCTTCGCACTGCTGGAGGCCCTCGGCATGCCATTCGCGAAGAGCGGGCGGCGCCAGACCGCCGCACAAAGTTAGGAACGAACAGTGGCCAAAACCTCACAACGCGTCCGTCAGGCACGGACACCCAAGTTCAAAACGCGGGGCTACACCCGCTGTCGGCGCTGCGGTCGCTCGCGCTCCGTGTACCGCAAGTTCGGCGTGTGCCGGATCTGTCTGCGCGAGCTGGCGCACAACGGCTACATCCCCGGAATGACGAAATCGAGCTGGTGATCAGATGGCGATGACCGACCCGATCGCGGATCTGCTCACGCGCCTGCGCAACGGTGCCAAGGCGCAGCACCACGACGTCAAGAGCCCTGCCTCAAAACTCAAGGTTGAGGTGGCACGGATCCTGCACGAGCAGGGTTACATCGAGGCCTACTCCGTGGTGTCGGCTGGCGCCGACCGGCCCGGCGAGGAGCTCGTGGTCACCCTCAAGTACACTCGTGAGCGGCGTCCGGTGATCAGCGGCATCCAGCGCGTTTCGCGTCCGGGACAGCGTCACTACGTAGGTCACGACAGCATCCCCAAGGTCGAAGGCGGACTCGGCACAGCCATTCTGTCCACCTCCCGCGGGGTGATGACCGGCCACCAAGCACGGCAGCTGGGCATCGGCGGCGAGGTAGTCGCGAAGGTCTGGTAGCGACCAGAAAGATCAAGCAATGTCGAGAATCGGTAGACAACCAATAGCCCTGCCCACCGGCGTGAGCGTCACGATCGAACCCGAGCGGGTCACGGTCAAAGGTCCCGGCGGAGAGCTCTCCGAGCGGATCGCGCGTGACATCAGTGTCGAGCAGGTCAGCGTTGATGGTCGCGAGCAGCTCGTTGTGTCGAGGCCCACTGACCGCGGTGAGCACCGTGCACTGCATGGCCTCACGCGTACGCTCGTCGCGAACATGGTCACAGGTGTGACCGACGGGTTCCATAAGAACCTCGAGATTCAGGGTGTGGGCTACCGCGCCGCCCTCAAGGGGCGCGATCTTGAGCTTGCGCTCGGCTACTCACATCCGGTCGAGATCAAGGCGCCGGAGGGCATCAGTTTTGAGGTGCCGCAGCCGACGCGGATCACCGTGCGGGGCGCGTCCAAGCAGCAGGTCGGTGAGATCGCTGCGCAGATACGCAAGCAGCGCAAGCCGGAGCCCTACAAGGGCAAGGGGATCCGTTACGAGGGCGAATACGTCGCGAGGAAGGTCGGTAAGCGAGCATGAGTGTGAAGACGAAGCAGGCGGCGCGTCTGCG
>JAJZID010000197.1 GCA_021810705.1 Actinomycetes bacterium | reverse complement strand
ACCCGCTCGAGGCGAGCGTCGGGATCGGCGAGAGCGGCGTCGCGGTCGTGGAGGTGGCGGCGGCCAGCGGGCTCGGCCTGGTGGCCGCGGCGCAGCGCGACGCACTGGCCGCGTCCACGCGCGGCACCGGCGAGCTGATCGCCGCGGCGCTCGACGCGGGCGCGCACACCGTGTATGTGGCCGCGGGAGGCAGTGCCACCACCGACGGTGGCGCGGGCGCGCTGGCGGCGCTTGCCGAGCATGGCGGGGTCGGGGACGCGCGACTGGTGGTGCTCTGCGACGTGCGCACCCCGTTTGAGCTCGCCGCAGAGGTCTTCGCACCGCAGAAGGGCGCCGATGCCGTGCAGGTGCGCGAGCTCAGCAAGCGACTCGCGCGACAGGCCACGGCGCTTCCCCGTGACCCGCGCGGCGTGCCGATGACCGGGGCGGCCGGCGGCCTGGCCGGGGGGCTGTGGGCGCGCCACAGCGCACAGCTCATCGCGGGTGCGGGCTTCGTGCTCGAGGCCACGGGCTTTGACGCGCGCATGCGCGCCGCCCGCGCGGTGATCACCGGCGAGGGGCGGCTTGACCGCCAGAGCCTGGCCGGCAAGCTGGTCGCAGCGGTCGCCACGCGCGCACGGCAGGCCGGCGTGCCCTGCCACGCCGTGGTCGGCCAGAACGCCGCCTCCGCCTTTGACCTGCGGATCCTCGACCTGCAGCTCGTGCTCGAGGCCTCAACGCTCACGCAGATCGACGCGGCGGGGGCGCAGATCGGCGCGGCGATGCAGGCCCAGTCCGGCACCGACTGATCAGTGTCCGCCCTGCCGAACCAGGCTCCGTCACGGAACACCCATCGCGTCTTCGCGCACGTCCCCCCGATCAGAGACCGCGCGCCCAGGGACCTTGACCGTCAGCGGATCCGGCACACTGTGTGACAGCCGTGACCTACACCCCACAGGACCTAGCTGATGCGCTCGAGGGAGAGCCGGAGTCGATGTACGTGCGGCTCACGGCGCATTGGCTCACGCACGGGGACCCGGCCGGACCGCGGCCGGCCCTGACCCACAACCGGGTCGCCGATACTCTGGTGGCGGCGGCCGTCGCGCTCCAGGCACAACGGCAGGGCGTACCAACCCCGGCCTGGGTCAACGAGCCCGAGCGGCGGCTCGAGCGCCTGTGGCACCCGGGCAGCTCGGAGTTCTTCGGGTGGTCGCTGGCGCACGCCCCAGCCGAGATGAAGGCCAGAGGGATCGTCGTGGAAGCGGACTCGCTGGTCAGCGTGTGAGCGGCCTGCAGCTTGACCGAGACCGGATCGCCGGACTGCTTGCGGAGCTCGGACACGAGCTTGATCGTGCCGGGCTGAGGGGTGAGCTGTTCGTCGTCGGCGGAGCCGCAATGGCGCTCGTGTATAACACGCGCCGCATGACCGCCGATGTGGACGCGGTATTTGAGCCCAAACAGGCCGTGTACGCTGCGGCCCGTCGTGTCGCAGAACGCCATCCCGACATCCCCATCGACTGGCTGAACGATGCCGTCAAGGCGTTCCTGCCTGGACCGGACCCGAACGCCCTAACAGCGATGGACGCGCCCGGGCTCGTGGTGAGCGCCGCGTCGCCAGAGTATCTGCTCGCGCTGAAGGTGCACGCCTCTCGGATCGACCGCGACGAGGACGACATCCGCCTGCTTGCGAGCCTGTGTGTGCCCCCGGCCCGCTCCGCCGAGGACGTGCTGGAGATCGCGGAACGTGTGATCGGGCCCGACCAGCTACCGGCAAAGGCTCAGTTCCTCGTGCAGTCGATGTTCCCGACCGAGACGAAGCAGTAGCCGCTGGCAGCAGCGGGACGGTGTGTAGCCCGAATGCGGCACGCCCAGCAGAAGATCTTGCGTTTTCATGAGCGTCCGCGACGCAGCGCGTGCTCACCGCTCACCGCGGGGCTTCCTCGACCCGCCCGGTCCCGGCCACCGCGTTGCGAAGGGTGCTTGAGCAGGCCCTGCAAGCCCAGTCAGGCGCGAACCTTCAACCGTGGCTCGTCTACGTGCGCTCTGGTGAGCGACTCGACGATTTGAAGGCTCGGGTGCGACGACGGGTCGCGTGGATCTTTGAGCCGAGAACCTCAGCGTCAGGAAAGTGGCCGACCAGGTCGCCGCCGCGTCCAGTGCCCCGCCGGTGCTCAGCGCTGGCGGCAGACGTCGCGTCGATCGCCGATCGCGACCGCGCGAACGAGGTGTTGAGGTTCATCGAGCTCGTGCCGATGTCGCTCAGCGTCGCAGCCGGCGCAGGTACTCAGCGAACAGTGGGTCGGCGACCCGCCAGGTTCCATCGGGCTGGTCGATGATCCCAGCATCACGCAGAGCGGCAAGCGTGCGGGCGACCTCGGCGGGATGCTTGGCGAGCGTGTATGGCCTACCCCCGTTGGCGATGATGCTGACCGCCCGCAGCGCAAGGCGACTCACGGCTCGCGTACCGATATGCTGAATCCCGAGCACGATCTGCTCATGCCGGGGCTTCTCGACCCGCAGCGCCCGGTCGTAGGCGAGCGCCGCAATCCCAGCGTCGATCTGGGGTGCCCCGGCCAGCAGCGCCATCTCGTAAGCCTGCTGGCAGAGCAGCATGGTGGCGCGTGGGTGCCCTTCCCCCGCCTCGATCAGCATGTCCAGTGCCGCGTCGTTTGCGGTCACTGTGACGAGCTTCAGCCGGGCGGTGATCCCGGCTCGCCACTCGTCCTCGGTAATTGGGCGCAACGAGTGAAAGCCGCCGAAGCTGAAGAACGGTTCGCTCTTGTTACCGAACAGGTCACCCATCATGTGCTCAAGCGATCCGGCGAACAGGAACGACACATGGCGACTGCGCTGAAACGCCGCACGCATCTGCTGCTTGAGCACTGTCGCGCCACCCCTGCTCGCGTTCTCGCCGATCCGTTGCACCGCTTGGAACTCGTCGATGAACAGGACGAGCCGCTTGCCATCGGTCGCGGCGATCTTCTCGGGCAGATTGAGGGCGTAGTCAAGGTGCTTGCGGGGATCGTTGCGGAGCGTCGGCAGAACACCGATCTCGATCCCGTCGAGGTCGCCGGTCCCGACGAGCCTTGCACCGAACGTGAGACCGATGCTCTCGTAGATCGTCCGGCCCGCCTGGGTCGCCGTCCTGATCGCCTTGCGTAGCGCCGGGCGCACGCTCATCGTCGCCCCGATCAGTGCGTCGGCAAGCTGGTCGGTGCCGTCCATGCTGAACAGGTCGATGGCGACGACATAGACGCCGGGGTCCTGCGCGAGTTCCGCCAGGGCAGCGTCGGCCACTGTGGTCTTGCCGGTGCGCCGAGGTGCGGACAGGACGACATTTGAGCCGAGCTTCAGGCTGTTGGCAATCTCGGCAACGTCGTCGGCTCGACCGATGAGGTGTTTCGGCGGTAGCGGCTCGTCTGTCGGGAAAAGGGCGCTCGGCGTGGTGTCAACGATGCCCAGAATCCTATCACGGATTCCGTGATAGGGCCTCACAAGCTTCGTGATCTCAACTGCGGGAGCTCATCGCCGGGCCAGTCGCTTGTCCGAGGCCGTCCAATCACCAGAGGAGTCATCGATGCTCCCGACCGAGACGGCGACTCGGCCAGCGATTGCCGTCGTGGAGATGTAGCACCCGCTGTGCTATAAGTGCTGGTATGGGTAGGATCGGAGTGCGGGAGCTTCGCCAACATGCAAGCCGCTACCTCACCCAGGTCAGGGCGGGCGAGGTCATCGAGGTCACGCAGCGGGGAACGCTCGTAGCGCTGCTCGTGCCGCCCACGCCGGCTGCCTCAGGTCGCGACCGCCTCATCGCCTCTGGTCGTCTCTCACCGGCCAAGGGACCGTTTCGCCTTCCAGAGCGACGTACGGTCACGGAAACCGGGCGGTCCGCGAGCGCGGCTCTTGCCGAGCTCCGCGGCGAGCGCCTCGCGTGATCTACTTCGACACCTCCGCCCTCGTGAAGCTGGTCTTCGAAGAGGCTGAGAGTGGTGCCCTCGCTGAGTGGTTGAGTGCGCGAACGGAGGTTCCGAAGATCACCAGCGACCTGGCCATGATCGAGCTGCTGCGTACGTGCCGGCGGATCGACGCAGACGCGGTGGCGGACGCCACAACGCTGCTTGGCGGGCTCGATCTCATGCCGATGGATCGCACCATAGTCGAGCACGCGGCCGCCCTCGCCCCCGCCGATCTGCGGAGCCTCGATGCCATCCACCTGGCGAGTGCTTTGGCTGTCAAGGACGATCTGAGCGTCCTGGTGGCCTACGACGACCGGCTCTGCACAGCGGCGGCACGAGCGGGTGTCGTAGTGGCCTCGCCCCGCTGACCGTCAGCGGGTGGCCGCCCCCGTCCGGTCGAGCTGCTTAGAGAACGTGGAGAACACGCCGGCGCTGAAGGTCTCAGAGAGCGACAGCGACCCGACCGGGCAGACGGCGAGCCGGGCAGGGGGCCGCGCGCTCAGCATCCCGATCGCAGGCGGTAGGCGAAAGCGCAGGGTCACCTCACGCCTGCAAGCCCCGTTCGGGCGCAGGGTCCAAATCGCCGGATCCCACACCGCCATATACGCGCTCTGGCCGCCGCGGAGCGTCACCGCCCCACGCGCCGGCCCGAACGCACCGCCTTCGACCGCGTG
>JAJZID010000196.1 GCA_021810705.1 Actinomycetes bacterium | reverse complement strand
CAGCAGCACAACGCCCGCTGCCGCCAGGGCCAGGAGCAGAACCAGAAAGGTGATCTCGAGCCCGTGCGCCTCGCTCGAGCTGACCGCCGCGGGATGGGTTCCGATCGGCGCCTGCGGCGGGTAGAAGCCCGCGATCAGCGATGCGAGCTCGCCGAAGATCAGCGGCGCCAGCGCCTGCGAGACCGAGCGGATCACCGTGCGAATGCTCTCCGCACGGCCCCACAGACCTGCCGGCATGATGTCCAGGCGGGCGGCGTCCAGCGGCGGGTTGGCGGCGGCCAGCAACGCCGCGCCGGCGACATCGAACCACACGGCCGGGGTCAGGCGGGTCGCTACGAAACCCGGTATCAGAAAGAGGGCTGCCAGCAGGTAGCAGCAGGCCGGCAGCCAAACACGGCTCGAGAGCATTCCGCGGCGCAGAAGCGTGTCACCCAGCCAGCCGCTGAGCAGCGTGCCGCCCAGCGCCCCCAGAACCAGCAGCGCCAGAACCAGGTCCGACTCGACAGCGCCGACGTGGTAGTGGCCGCGCACGAACAGCAGCGCGAACGTCGTCAGGCCGGAGAAGAAGAAGTAGCCAAGCGACGAGCTGACGATCATCATCACGTTGGACGGGATCGACAGCGTGTAGCGGACCGCGTCGCGCAGCGAGATCGTGCGCGGGTCCTGGTTGAGCACGAGGTCCGGGTCGGGTTCCAGACCCAGGCGCCTGGCCGCCTGCTGCGCGAGGTCATCGACGTGCGGGGGCGGCGGCTCATCCAGCCAGCCCTCGCGGTGGCGCTGCCGAGCGCGGGCGCGGGCGCGGGCGGCCGCCTCGACCAGGTCCTCCACCCCAGGCTCCAGATGGCTCTGCCCCCCGCGCAGGGGCTCCGGCACCGTGCGATACAGCTCACGTGCCAAAAAGAAGCCGGGGATCGCCAGCAGCACGAAGGAGACACGCCAGCTGAAGGCGACCGCGACGTTGCCGGAGATGATGAAGCCGAAGGCGTTGCCCGCGATCTCGCCGCCGAGGATGTAGGCGTAGATGCGACCGCGCTCGCGCGGGTTGAAATAGTCGCCGGTCAGCGAGGCGATCGCCGGGCCGGCCGTCGCGACCACGGCTCCGAGCAGAAGGCGTGTGAGCAGCAGCGTCGAGTAGCTGCCGGCAAAGGCGCTGACCAGCGACGCGATGCTCCACAGCACGATGCTCAGCGAGAGCATCGGTATGCGCCTCATGCGGTCGACCAGCAGGCCGACCGGGACCGTGGCCGCGGCACCCATCAGCAGCGTGACCGACGTCAACAGGCCAATGGAGCCGGCGCCGATGTGCAGCGCGTGCTCGAGCTCGGGTGCGACCGCGCCGATCGTCGCGGTGTCGGCGCCGTTCAGCGCCAGCACGAGCCCGAACAGCACGATCACGCGCGCCCTGGCGGCACCACCGACACGGCGAACGACCTCACCACGGATCTGGCGGCCGGTCCAGCGGGTCGCGCTGACGACGCCGCGCGCAGCGGATGCGCCGATCGACCTCTCAGCCATTGCCACCGACAGAGTCCACGCTGCCAGTATGGCCGACGCGCTCGGCGCCATCGGGGAACCCACGACGGTGCCGGCGTAGCTGACAAGGGGTGCGCGCCAGCGGGCGCGCACCCAGCTTCAGAAGCTGTCAGTCACGCGCGCCGAGCAGCCGCCAGGCGCTCGGCAACAGGCCCGCGGCAAGCGCGCACTTGATCGCGTCGCCGATCCAGAAGGGTACGAAGCCCTCGCTGATCGCGTAGCCGATGCTCCAGTGCATGTCGACGGCCAGCCAGCCGACGCCGATCACGTACATCACGACCTCGCCGAGAACCATCGCCGGGATCGCGGAGAGCAGCCGCCGGTCGGCGCGGCGCTCGGCCAGGTAGCCGCAGGCGCCGGCGGCGGCGATGAAGCCGAGGATGTAGCCGAAGTTGGCGCCGACATAGCCGCTCTGGCCGCCGGCGAACCACGGCAGTCCCGCGAGGCCTGCGAGCGCGTAGAGCGTGAGCGCAGCGGTGCCGCGACGCGAGCCGAGGGCGGTGCCGACCAGCAGCACGCCCATCGTCTGGCCGGTCAGCGGCACGGGCGTGAAGCTGAGTCGTATCGAGATCTGCGCGAGCAGGCCGACGAGCGCGGCGCCGGCGATCACGAGCAGCAGGTCACGCACCCGCTCACCCGGCAGCAGGTCGCCGAGCACGCGTGGCCGCGCGGCCAGCTGGCTTGAAAAGGGTGGATTTGCGTAGTTGCTCATATCTGCGGGCGAGCCTAACACGCGGCCGGGCGGGACGCCCGCCTCAGGGGCCGCGGCGACCCCGCCGCTCAGGCCTCGGGCGTCAACACAAGCTCGAGCTCGAGCTCATCGTGGATCGGGATGCCGTGCTCACCGGTCAGCGGGATCGAGGGCTTCAGGCGGCGCGCCTGGTCGACCGCGCCGCGGTGCACAGCGACCAGACGCAGTCCGCGCCGCTGGTAGAAGCGCAGCGCGTCGAGGTTGTCGTTGCTGGTGATCAGCCACAGACGCCGTGCACCGTGCGCGCTGGCCTGCTGGGCGACGTGCGCGAGCAGCGCCGAGCCGACACCCCGGCGACGTTCGGTGGCGTCGAGTGAGACCAGCTCGCACGCTCCGCCCGAGATGCGGTACGTGGCCAGCCCGACGAGCTCGCCCGCACGTGTCGCCACAAAGGCCGGCAGAACCGCAGCGTCGTGGGCCACGCCACGGCTGACCACGGTCGTAGAGCCCCACGAACTGGTAAGCAGCGCCTCGATCTGGCTGCGATCGGCGGCCGTCGCCTGGTGGATCCTTATGGGCGAGGTCTCGGGCATGCTGGCTGTGGGCTCCTGTGGGGTTCCGGGGATATCTGTGCCTCGCACTCCGTGCCAAAGGTCAACGGCGCGGGGCTGGTTAGATGTGGGTGGCCAGCGGGCCACCCACATCGCCACTCGCGCCCGCGTGAAGCGCGTCCCTGGTCACGGCAGCAGCGTGAAGACGTCTGCACGGGCGGGGCGAACGATGCTGAAGTGCCGGCGGTCAATGGTCGCTATCTGTGCGAGGTTGAGTCGTTCGGCCACCGCAACGACTGAAGCGTCCACGGTCCCGAGCGGGAGGTCGTGGTATTGCGCGACGAGCTCGACGATTCGCATGAGGTCACCGGGGTGAACTGGCTCAAGCGTGAAGTTGCCCAACGCAAAGTCGCCGAGGAGTCGGGCTTCTGCCTGCCATCCCAGGCGGCTTGCGACCAGATAGGCAACCTCGGTCAGAACCAGCGTTGGCACGATCAGCGGACCAGGGTGGGTCTCCAGCAACTCAAGACTTGCCGTGTGATACGCGTCGTCCCCGTCGACGTAGGCGTACAGCGGACCAGCGTCAACGATCAGCGGGATGAGTCGACCTCCGCGCGGATGAGTTCCTCGATCCGCTCAGAGATATCGCTGCGACCACTACGGCCAGCCGCCGCGGCCTCCAGGCGGCGCCGCTGGCCTGTTCCAAGGTGGTCCTCCAGCGCCGCCCGTGTCACCTCAGCGATGGTGCTGCCGCGTCGCTGAGCCTCACAGCGAAGTCGCGCGTCCAGTTCGTCTGGGAGCTTGACCGTGGTGCGTCTCACGTATGCCAGCATACCTTCAGTCGAGCCGACCCTCAGCTGTCGCGCTGATCGAAGACCACACTCAAGGGGCGCGAACGGACGCAGAACATGCCCGGCCGGGTAGAGCCGCAGGACGCTACCCGGTACGCTCCAGCTGGTACAGCACAGAAGGGAGCTGGCATGGCTAAGCAGTCAGCCCAGCCGGAGCCGGAGCGCGATCCGCGCTCGATCCCGCTGGGCGTGATCAACGACAGCGCAAGCTACGACATGGTCGTGCGTCCGTCTAGGCCGTACGTGATGAGCGACGGGACCGTGATCGACTTGACCGATAGGGAGAAGTATCCGCTCGCGACCGATCACGAGCGGTTCAAGCCGATCCCGCCAATCAAGTACACCTACTACAGCAACAAGCTGGACGACCTCCTGCTCAGACGTCGCGACGCTACCGGGCAGTACGAGGTGCTCTGGCCCGACGGGACCTGGAACCAGATCGAGCCGGGCTACGAGTGCGTCCTTCACAGCGACGTGATCGCCGACGGTGACGTTGCGCAGGCGATCCGCGCTTTCCTCGGCGACCGTCGCGCCGGCTAGGGGGCTTGACGATGGCCAAGAAGCTGGTCGGCTTATGGCAGCTGCCGAAGGAGATGACCGAGGACGAGGAGAAGGCACTGGCCCAGGAGATCGCCGACCGGGTCGCCGAGCAGGCCAAGAAGGACCGTCCGAGTCGGCAGCCCGGATCCTCGGACCAGAGCCCCGGTTCGCCCTGAGCCGGTCTAAGGCCCCACTCGCCTGACCATTGGGGGGCCTTTTCCCCGCCTGCGGGCGCGCAGGGCCGCAAACAGCCGCATACGCGGCCACGCGGCCCAGCGAACGGGAGAGAACCGCGTTCTAGGCGCTTGCGTAGTTCACCCTGTTGAGCTGAGCGCCAAGCTGCGCGGCAGCCTCGGCCACGACAGCCTGGGCCAGGTCGCTGTGCTCGCGCATCGAGTCCGCGGCCTTCCTCGCTTGAACGCGAGCTGCGCCTCTCGTTGGACGTCGGTCGGCCCGGTTGCCATTGCCCTGTCCCC
>JAJZID010000195.1 GCA_021810705.1 Actinomycetes bacterium | reverse complement strand
GTCGGACGCGGGCTTCGCTTCAAGGTGAGTGACAACGACCCGATGGACAAGGACAGCGAGAGCAACTGGCCGTGAATATGCAAAGCGTCATCACTGTCGAGCAGGCTCGCAAGATCACAAAAGGCCGCACGCCGCACGTCCCGGTCGAATACGAGACCGCATGCAAAGCTCTTGAGGCGTGTTGCACCTTGGAGGAAGGAAAGTACTGGTCCGACAAGGCGGATGCGCTCGCCGCGTGGGCGAAGATTTATCACGACAGCAAGATCGAGCGACAGGCCAAGATCCTGAAGCTCAGAGCGTACGCGAGGATGGGGGAGCTGGCGAAGGAGTTGTATCCGAAACCAATAGTTCGGCGTGGGGGAGGCGGCTGGGGCGCTTCCACGGAACTCAGAGAACGCGCTGGCATGTCCCAATATGATGCTCAGGTTGCACTTGGGATGGCTAGACTACCGCCAGAGAAACGAGAAGAATTAGAGTCTCTCCCCGAGATTCCGTCCCCCCGAACGGCGCTTAGGGCCGCCGTTTGGAGCGATCAGAGCGCCCCAGAAATTATTTCAGCCATATGTAGACTTGCGTCTAAGTGCCGCTCAATGGGGCCAGGTCCGGTCAGAAAATACGCTGCCACCACACCGAATTCAAAACTTCTAGAAAACGCCGAAGAAGTCTACGACTGGCTCGGCCTTCTCTTGGGCAAGGACTGACCGCGGGCGCGCATGATCCAACTGCCCAACAACTGGATTGCCAAGCCGCACCAACGCGGCTTTTTTCGTTACATGGAGGGCGGCGGCACGCGCTACGTCGGCGTCTGGCATCGCCGCGCCGGCAAGGACGCGAGCGCGATCAACTGGACGGCGACCGCGGCCATGCAGCGCGTGGGGACCTATTGGCACATGCTGCCGACGCTTCGGCAGGCTCGCCTCGCGGTCTGGGACGGCATCAATCGTGACGGCGCGCGCATCATCGACCAGGCGTGGCCGACAGAGCTGCGCGCTAATGTCCGCAACGACGAGATGAAAATTCAGCTCGTCAACGGGAGCGTGTGGCAGCTGTGTGGCTCTGACAATTACAACAGCCTCGTCGGCTCGAACCCGGTGGGCGTCGTGTTCTCCGAGTGGTCACTGACCGACCCGCTGGCGTGGGACTTCGTACGGCCGATCCTGCGCGAGAACGGCGGCTGGGCGATCTTCATCTACACCCCGCGCGGTCGCAATCACGGGCACACGCTGCTCGAGACGGCGCGTGCGAACCCGAGCTGGTGCTCCGAAGTGCTCACTGTCAAGGACACAGGCGTCGTCTCTCTCGCCGACATCGACGAGGAACGCCGGTCTGGCATGAGCGAGGAGCTGATCCAGCAGGAATACATGTGCTCGTTCGAGGCGCCCAATACCGGCAGCTACTATGGGCGGCTGCTCGAGGAAGCGCGCCGCGATGGCCGCATCACGCGCGTGCCGTACGATCCGGTGCTCGGCGTGCATACGTGGTGGGACCTCGGGGTCAACGACCCGACGGCCATCTGGTTCACGCAGACTTCCGGGTTCGAGCATCGCGTGATCGACTACTACGAGGGCACCGGCGAGGGCCTGGCGCACTACGCCCGCGTCCTCCTTGAACGCGGCTATGCCTACGCCGGCCACCACTTCCCGCACGACGTGCAGGTCCGCGAACTCGGGAGCGGCAAGTCGCGCATCGAGACGCTGCGCGAACTCGGCCTGGAGCCGCAGATTGTGCCGAATCTCCCCGTCGACGACGGCATAGAGGCTCTGCGCGCGTTGCTCCCGCTGTGCTGGTTCGACGAGGCCAAGTGCGCCCGCGGCCTCGAGGCGCTGGTGAGCTATCACCGCAAGTACGACGAGAAGCGCAAGTGCTTCGCCGCGCACCCTGAGCACGACTGGGCGTCGAACGGGGCCGATGCCGCACGCTACTTCGCGGTCGGCACGCAGCAGACTCACGTTCACCGATACCCACAGCGCCAGCGGCGCGGCAGTTGGATGGCAGCATAATGGACCTCGAAACCGTCCAAAAGTCGCTCAAGAACTCGGTCGGCACGCGCAACCGATGGCGTTCGGAGGCCAAGAAAGCCTACGACTTCGTGGCGGGCGAGCAGTGGTCACCGGAGGAGCGCCAGGTCATGGAGGACCTCATGCGTCCCGTGACGGTGTTCAACCGCATCGCCCCAATCGTCAACGCGATCGTCGGCCACGAGACCGCCAACCGCCAGGCGGTGGCGTACCTGCCGCGACAGCTCGGCGCCACCCCGGTGGCGGATGTGATCTCGCACGGTGCCAAGTGGGTGCGGGATGAGTGTGGCGCAGATGGCGAGGAGTCGGACGCATTCGAGGACTGCGTGATCACCGGCGAGGGGTGGATCGACACCGAGCCAGACTATGACAGCGACCCGGACGGCACCATCCTCATCGAGCGCGTCGATCCGCGCGAGATGGACATCGACCCGACCTGCGACAAGAAGAACTACAAGGGCGCAAAGTGGATCTGCCGCACACGCAAGATGGAGCGCACGCGCGCTCAGGAACTCTGGCCCCACGCGAGCTTCGGCGACTTCGAGCCGACCGGCCGGCAGACGAGCAGCGGGGACCCCATCGACGTGATCGCGGCGGCGTTCTACCACGCCGACTCTGGGGCTGAGGGCCGTACAGGAGCGGAACGCGACCTGGTGCTCGTCCACGACTATCAATGGTGGGAGTTCGAGCCCATCTACCGCATCCCGGGGCAAGTGGTCGCGAGCACGCCGGCGCTGATGATGGCGTTGCAGCAGACGATGCCAGATGTGAGACCGTCAGAGACTGGGCTCCTCACCTTTGACCCCCAGCAGTGGGCCGTCATTCAGCCGATGCTGCCCCCTGGCGTCAAGCCGATCGAGCAGCGCCGCCGCGTCTACAAGCGGATGTTCTGGACCGGGATGCAGATCCTCGAGGAGAAGGACTGTCCCGTGCGGGACAGCTTCACCTACAAGGCGATCACGGCGAAGCGCGACCATCAGAAGCACATGTGGTATGGCATCGTGCGGGCCATGCGAGATCCACAGCTCTGGTCAAACAAGTTCATGAGCTTGGCGCTCGAGATCGTCGCGACATCTGCCAAGGGCGGCATCTTCGCCGAGATCGATGCTTTCGAGGACCCGCGCAAGGCCGAGGACGATTACGCCGACCCATCGGCCATGATCTACGTCAAGCCCGGTTCCCTCAGCGGGCAGAACCCCAAGATCATGCCGCGGCCGGTGAGCGCTGGCCCTCCGCAGATGCAGCAGCTTATGATGTACGCCAACCAGTCGCTGAACGACGCTGCGGGCGTCAACCCGGCGGTGATGGGCTTCTCGAAGGAACTCGATGTCTCCGGCGTGCTCGAGCAGACCCGGCTCCAGGCGGGCCTCAACCTGCTCTCGTACCTGTTCGACGCGCTCCGGCGCTACCGCAAAGAGCAGGGCACGCTTTTGATGCAGATGATGCGCCAGTATATCCCAGAGGGTAGGCTCGTGCGCATCGAGGGGCCGGAAGGCGCGCAGTACGCCAAGCTGGCATTTGACCCAGGCATCGACAAGTACGACATCGTCGTCGATGAGGCGCCAACTGCGCCGAACGTCAAAGAGCAGACCTGGGAGACGTTCGTCTCGCTCGCGCCCCACCTGCCTCCGCAGATGATGACGCCGCAGTTCTTGCTGCCGCTGCTCGAATACTCGCCATTCCCGCGGGCGCTGGTGCAGAAGTGGATGAAGAGCGCCAGCAATCCGCAGGCTCAGCAGCAAGCGCAGATGGCTCAGCAGCTTCAGGCCGCGGAGATCCAGTCCAAGACTCGCGAGCAGAACGCATCCGCCATGCTGAAGCAAGCGCAGGCGCAGCACATCGGCGAAGGCGACCCGAGCAAGGCTGCCGCTGCGCAGATCGGGCTCCTCGGGGACGTCGTGAAGGCCAAGGCCGAGATGGCGGCCGCCCAGGCGAAGGTTCACCAGACGCACCTCGACGCGCACGCCAAGGTGCTCGAGCACACTCTAGACGCGCACGCGGCCATCCGTGACGCGGCGCTCGATCAGCAGAAGGCCGAACGTGAGGCCGCGCTCCAGCAGCAGGCCGCCCTCCAACCGCAGGAACCGCAGGCATGACCATCCAATACTCGACCACTCACCGCACGAACGACGTTGCGGACATCGCCACGCAGGCCGGGACGACGGCGTACCTGCTGATCTACTCCGGCTCGCCGCCGGCCAACTGCGCGACCGCCGCGAGCGGCACGCTCTTGGCATCGCTGCCCATGTCGAACCCGATCGGCACGGCGTCCTCCGGCGTCCTCACGATGAGCGCGATCACCTCGGAGGCCGCGGCTGCGACCGGCACCGCAGGGTACTGGCGCATCTGTACGTCCAGCGCGGGGACGACCTGCGTGGCGCAGGGCACGGTGGGCACTTCGGGCGCTGACCTCAACTTCCCGAGTGTGAGCTTCACTTCCGGCGAAACGATCAGCATTTCGAGCTTCACCATCACCGCGAACGGAGCGTGAGATGGCCGCGCCGAACTACGCCGCCCTCAAGGCGGCAATGGCCACGGGAGGCGCCTACGCCGGCATGACCGATGCCGAAGTGCTGAGCGCTGTCAACGACGCGACGGTGACGCAGGCAGTGGATATCCCCATATCGGCCGTCATTCAGGCGCTCGCGCTCAGCG
>JAJZID010000194.1 GCA_021810705.1 Actinomycetes bacterium | reverse complement strand
GACGGCGAGATCGCGATGCACGGCCGCTACCCCTCCCACGAGGAGCTCTCGAGACTGCTTCACACGCCCGCTGCGCCGCAGGAGCTGCCCCTCGCGGCAGCGCCGGCCACGGGCGGCTGCGGCTGCGGCCCCGGTGGCTGCTGATGCCAGCCGACCGCCTCGGCGCCCTCGCGCCGATCGACTGGACGGGCTGGAGGACACGGCACCTGTTCTTCACCGGAAAGGGTGGCGTCGGCAAGACCACGACCGCGTCCGCGGTCGCGGTGGCGCTCGCTGACAGCGGCCGCCGGGTGCTGATCGTCTCAACCGACCCGGCCTCCAACCTGGACGACGTCTTCGCGCTGACGGCCGGCCCTGAACCGACCGGGGTGCCGGGCGTGCCCGGCCTTGCGGTGATGAACATCGACCCCGAAGCGGCCGCACGGGCGTTCATGGAGCGCGCCGTCGGCCCCTACCGCGGGGTGCTGCCGCAGGCCGCGATCGCCAACATGGAGGAGCAGCTCTCGGGCGCGTGCACGGTTGAGATCGCCGCGTTCAACGAGTTCACGGGCCTGCTTGCAGAGCCGGCGCTCACAACCTCCTTTGACCACGTCATCTTTGACACGGCGCCGACCGGTCACACGCTGAGGCTCCTGACGCTGCCAAGCGCCTGGAGCGGCTACGCGGCCGAGCACCCCGCCGGGGCAAGCTGCCTGGGCCCGCTGGCCGGGCTCGACCGGCAACGCGAGCGCTACGCCCGGGCGGTCGAGCAGCTCGCTGACCCAGCGCTGACGACGCTCATCCTGGTCACGCGACCGGAGGCGGGTGCGCTGCGCGAGGCCGCCCGGGCCAGCGGGGAGCTGGCCGAGCTCGGCATCGGCAACCAGCACCTGGTGGTAAATGGTGTGCTTGACGAGCCGGGGGAGGACCCCACCGCGATCGCGTTCGCGCGTCGGCAGGCGGAGGCGATGGCCACCCAACCCGAAGCCCTGAGCCCGATGCCGGCCTGCGCCGTCGGACTGGTCTCAGGCGAGCTGACCGGCATCGCGGCGCTGCGGGACCTTGCCCGGCCACGGGCCGAGCTGCCCGAAGCGCCTGACGAGCCCGACGAGCCGGCGACGATTGAGCTTCCCGGCCTGGGCGAGCTCTGTGACGAGCTCGCCCAGGCCGGCACGGGCGTCGTGATGACGATGGGCAAGGGCGGCGTCGGCAAGACCACGCTGGCGGCGGCGCTCGCGGTCGCGCTGGTCGACCGTGGCCTGCAGGTGACGCTCTCCACCACCGACCCGGCGGCGCACATCAGCGACGTCCTGGCCGGGGCGACGTTCGACGGCCTCGCAGTCGAGCGGATCGACCCGGCGCTCGAGACCGCGCGCTACAGCGAGGCGGTCCTGTCCGCCGCGCAGGGCCTGGATGCCGAGGGCCGAGGCCTGCTCGAGGAGGACCTCCGCTCGCCGTGCACCGAGGAGATAGCCGTCTTTCGCGCCTTCGCCCGCACTGTGGCGGGCGCCAGTGACCGGGTCGTGGTGCTGGACACCGCGCCGACCGGACACACGCTGCTGCTGCTCGACGCGGCGCAGAGCTACCAGCGGGAGATCCAGCGCACCAACGCGACCGTGCCCGACGAGGTCGCGACCCTGCTCGCCAGGCTCCGCGACCCCGACTTCGCGCGGATTCTGGTGCTGACGCTCGCCGAGTCAACGCCGGTGCACGAGGCGCAGCGGCTGCAGAGCGACCTGCGCCGCGCCGGCATCGAACCGCACGCCTGGGTCATCAACGCCGCACTCGCCGCCACGGCGACGGCGCACCCGGTGCTGCGCGGCCGGGTGGCGGGCGAGCAGCGCCAGATCGGCCGCGTCGCCGCGCTCGCCTCGCGCACCCCGTTCCTGGTCGGCTGGCAGGCCGACCCGCCGGTCGGCCTGCAGGGGCTCCGCGACCTGGCCGCCGCACATCAATCTATCTCTGTCAATTGAACTTATGTATGTCGATGGATAGGCTTGCGCACCTGTCCACCGAACGACCGCGGAGCGCTCTGCCACCATGCATGTGATCGCGATCGGCGGCAGTGACGCCGGCATCAGCACGGCCCTGCGCGCCCGCGAGCTCGACCCCGAGGTAGAGGTGACCGTCGTGGTCGCCGACGCCTACCCGAACTTCTCCATCTGCGGGATCCCGTACTACATCTCGGGCGAGGTGACGCACTGGCGCAACCTGGCACACCGCACCCGCGCCGACCTCGAGGCGACCGGTATGCGTCTGCGCCTGGACACGCGCGCGACACGTCTCCACGCAGACGCCAGGCGGCTCGTTGTCACAGACCGCAACGGCACCGAGGAGACGCTCGGCTACGACGCGCTGATGATCGGCACCGGCGCGCTGCCGATCGCGCCGCCGATCGCCGGCCTGGATGCGCTCGGACCCGAACAGGGCGTGCACCTGCTGCACTCGATGGACGACACCTTCGCGCTGACAGACACACTCGAGCGCACCGGCATCTCCCGGGCCGTGATCGTCGGCGCCGGCTACATCGGCCTCGAGATGGCCGAGGGCCTGACGACCCGCGGCCTGCGCGTCACCCAGATCGAGCAGCTGCCCGAGGTGCTGCCGACGGTCGATCGCGAGCTCGGCGCGCTGGTCCACGCCGAGCTCGAGCAACACGGCGTCACCGTCGCCTGCGGCACCCGTGTCGAGGCGATCGCGCCAGCCGAGCGCGGTGAGCGAGCGCTCGTCGTGAGCGCGACCGGCCCGGACGGCAAGCCGCGCAGCTACCCAGCTGATGTCGTACTGATCGTCGTGGGCGTGCGCCCCAACACGGAGCTTGCGGCGAGCGCGGGTGTGAAGCTCGGCTTCAAGGACGCGATCGCCGTGGACCGCCGCATGCGCACGAACCTCCCGCACGTCTACGCCGCCGGCGACTGCGTCGAGACCCATCACCGGCTGCTCGGCACGACCTATCTCCCGCTCGGCACCACCGCGCACAAGCAGGGGCGCGTCGCGGCCGAGAACATCCTCGGGCGCGAGCGCGAGTTCGCCGGCAGCCTCGGCACGCAGGTCGTAAAGGTCTTTGACCTGGTCATCGCCCGCACCGGCCTGCGCGACCACGAAGCGCAGGCCGCCGGCTTTGAGCCGCTCACGGTCGCCTCCCGGGCCGACGACCACAAGGCCTACTACCCCGGCAGCCACCCGATCCAGGTGCGCTTCACCGCCGACCAGAGCGACGGGCGCCTGCTCGGACTGCAGCTGGTTGGCCAGCTCGGCAGCGAGATCGCAAAGCGCCTCGATGTCGCCGCCGCCGCCATCCACAACGAGATGACGATCGCGGCGCTCTCAGACCTCGACCTCTCCTACACGCCGCCGCTCGGCTCGCCCTGGGACGCGATCCAACTCGGCTCCCAGGCCTGGGAGCGCGCGGCACGCGCCGCCATCGGCTGAGCGCTTGACTTTGCGCCCCCCCCAAATATCCTGATCACCATCCGTAAGCTCAGACCCGCCTTGGTGGCTGTGCTCGCCTCCTGTCTGCTGCTCGGCGCGGGCAGCGTGGGGGCCGGGGCGCACGCGGCCGCCCGCGCAAAGCCCAAGCGCGCGGCGTATCCGGTGATATCGCTCGAGCGGGCCGGACTCGGACGCTTCTACATCCGCACGTTCGAGGGCCTGACTAACACAAGGCAGCCGACGTACGCGCTCAGCGGTCCCGGGCCGCTGCTGATCGCGCGCACAAGCGGCCGGGGGGACGGCTACATCCGTGTGCTCAGAGCCAGGGGCCGTTTCATCCACATCGAGGTCACCTGCGCCGTCGGCGGCGGCTGGCTGAAGGTGATGCATGGACGTTCGGAGATTTTCGCTGTCAAACCGTGCGACGGCACCGGCTCATGGGGCAACGCCTACCCTGCGAGCGTCCTGCGCGGGCATGGCCGCTGGCGGATCCTGGCGCGACCAACGACGACCTGGACGATCGCGGGGATCGCCGACTCACGGCAGGGCCAGTAGGGCGCGCGCCTGAGCCGCGAGCAGGGCAAGCGGCTCCTCCCAGCGGCCCGGCCGTCTCACCGCCAGGCTTGAGCCCGGAGGTCGGCGGATCGGCATTGGTGGTCCCAAACCCCCGAGCCCTCGGGTCTGAGGTGCATCCAACCGGCGCCTACTCGTGGTGCCCAGCGATGCCCGTGTTACCTGTCATCCACGGCCGCGGTGCTCACCGTTGCGGACCCCAACTCAACCCGCTTGTCGACGAGCTCATCCATCCCCGGCGGCAGGCCGCAGAAGTCATCGCGCGCGTTACTGCTGGCACGCTTGCGGCGCTTCTCGAGAACATCGCGTGCCCAGACTGGCCCACCTCGGCAAGCGGCGTGAAGCTGATGCACGGCTCGCGGGCCGGATGCCGGCGTAGCGCGTGTTTGTTTCTCGTCGTTACGGGCTGGGCCTGATCGAACGCAGCCCACCCATCGGTCAATGTCCGGCCGATCTCGCCCTCGCGCCCAGTGAACTCACACCAGCGGCTGTCTCACACGAGCCTGACAGCGAGGGGCGTCGCATCCCTGTCGTGGGAGTCGGCTTCTCAGTGTTCGCTGAGGCTGAGATTTTGTTGCCAGGCCGGCGGGTGGGTGCGGCGATGGGGTTCGGTTTCGTCGAAGAGGATGAGGAGGAGAATCCCGGAGGCGGCCATCAGGGCGGCAGCGGTCCAGAAAGTGGTGGTGAGGCTGGTGAGGGTGGCAATAGCACCGAACAGGAGCGGACCGATGGCGTAGCCGCTGTCGCGCCAGAGGCGGTAGATGCCGAGCGCGCCGCCGCGCCAGGAGGGATGGGCGGTGTCGCTGACGGCGGTGATGAGGTTGGGGTAGACGA